>JBDTCQ010000248.1:0-7265 GCA_039923515.1 Dokdonella sp. | reverse complement strand
AAGGCTCCAACCGACCCCGATTTATCCAGACTGGTCGCGGCAAGATCCTTCAGCGAACGGGCGACCATGCCATGGCCGCCATCGCGCATGATACCGAGACTGGTTTCGGCGATCGGCTTGAGCACTTCATCCCCGCCCTCGTCGACGACGCGGTATTCGCGAAAGCCGAGGAAGGTGAAATGATCGTCGGCAATCCACTTGAGGAAATTCTGCGCCTCGTTCATCGTGTCCTTGTCGAATGGCAGATTGAGAGTCGGCAATTCATCGGCAATCGCGAACATCTTCGCTTTCATCTGCGGCCAGTCGCGCACCGCAGCGGTGACATCTTCGACACCTGCGACGCTGTTCTTGCGCAGGCTCTCGATCTCATCGGCACTGCTGAGGCGCTCGATCTCGAACAACATGATCGACTCGGCTTCGCCTTGCTCGCTCTGTTCGGACCCGAAAGTCTGGATATTCCCGCCCGTATCGCGCGCGATGCGGAAGATCGGGTGGATCACCGCATGGGTTGCAAGCCCGGCTTGGTTGATCGCCATCGACACCGAATCGACAAGAAACGGCATGTCATCAGTGCTCACCGCAATCATCGTGTGGCTGCTGTCGAAACCCTCTTCGGCCATATGCGGATTGAACACGCGAATCTTCGCCGCGTGCGGCTCACGCTGGCGCACGAACTCGAGCATGAACAGCGCGATACGTGCCCACTCGGCGGCATCGCGGGCAGCGATGTCATCGGCCGGAACATGGCGGAAAAAATGCGCTGCAAACGCCTGCGCTTCCTTTTGACGAGCGCTGCCCGCCTGGCTCGCGATCTGGCTCAGGATGGGTTCGAGACGCTTGGATTCGCTGTCGGCACCGGCTGCGTTCATTGGCTCTTCAAAGGGTTGGTAGTCAGTGGGCGCGGAGGATACGCTGCACCCCGTGGGGAATCCACCCAGCCAGCCTTGGCACGCGAATTGCTCGGATCCTCTTATGACCTCCCTGAGCGATCCCGATGACAGCCGTTGCGGATGATATCGACAACCCGGAAATAGAACTCCCCGAACGACGGCGCCTGGCTCGCCGCGTCAGCATCATGTTCCTGGTGCTTACCCTGATTCTTGCCTCGATCGCCGTCCAGGTCTATCGCGTGGTCGGCGATTTCGTTGACGCCTCGCAGTGGGTCACTCATTCACTGGGTGTTCGACAGGAGATCACGCTGACACTGGCCAGCCTGCACGACGCGGAAGCGAGCCAACGCGCCTACCTCATTTCAGCAAGTCCAGAACGCCTTGCCGACTACGCCGCGAGTGTTCCACGAATAGCCGCGCACATCGCAAAACTTTCCGAACTTGTTGCGGACAATCCTGAACAGACGGAAAACGCGCGAATCCTTACCACCCTTCTGGACGCGCGCATCAGCGCTATTCATGAGGTGCTCGGTTTGTACGAACAAGGCGGTTTCGATGCCGCAAAGGGATCGGCCCAGATGGGGCGCTCCCGATCGGAGGATTTCAAGATTGACAGTGTCGGCGAACGCATGTTGCGCCATGAAGAGCGACTGCAGACGGTTCGAGAATCGCGCATCACAGATCAAGCAACACTGACCCGCGTTCTCACGGTCGGTGCAATCCTGTTCAGCGTGCTCATGCTCGGACTCGCACTCATCCTCGTGCAGCGCGAGCAGCGTCATCGCATGACAAGCATGCGTGATGCCCGACTGGCCAACCGCAAGCTTTTGCAGAGTCTCGGTGATTCGCAGCGACTGGGGCAGTCGCTGCGCGAACTCGCCGAACTGGGTGAGATGCTGCAAGGTTGCCGCGACATCAACGAAGCCACTGCTGGTCTTCGCATCTCGTTACCCAGGCTGCTGCCGGACAGCTCAGGTTTCGTGCACCTGCTCAATGCCTCGCAGAATCAGATCCAGGCGGTTGCTCAGTGGGGTGAGAACAATTTCGACGAGTCGGAACTTTTCGCCCCGGATGACTGCTGGGCCCTACGCCGCGGCCACGCCTATCCGCTCAGTGGAACCACACCTGCGTTTACCTGTCGGCACCTTCAGGCATCCATGACAGCTCATCCAACGCAGGATCATTTGTGCGTGCCGATGATCGCCCAGGGCGAAATCCTTGGTGTCATCAGCGTGACTTCCGCGCATGAAATCCGCAGTTCCGAACGCAACAACATCGTTGCTGCCTGCGAGTCGATTTCGATGGCGCTGGCCAATCTGAAACTGCAGGAAACGCTGCGCATGCAGTCGCTGCGCGATCCACTGACTGGCCTGTTCAATCGCCGCTATCTGGAAGCATCTTTTGAGCGCGAGATACAACGAGCCACGCGTCGCGGGATTCCATTGTGCGTGCTGATGCTCGATATCGATCACTTCAAGCGGTTCAACGACAACTTCGGCCACGAGGCCGGCGACGCCCTGCTCGCGAATTTCGGCGGATTGCTTGGCAGGATCCTGCGCAAGGAAGACATCAGTTGCCGCTATGGCGGCGAGGAATTCACGATACTCATGCCAGAAGTCGATGCTGAACTCGGCAAGGCGCGCGCGGAACAGATTTGCGCCGCAGTGAAGGTGATGGATGTCCCGTTCCACAATCGTTCGCTGGACCGGGTCACGGTGTCGATCGGCATCGCGATTCTGCCCACCCACGGCATTACACCGGAAGAGCTTTTACGCAAAGCCGACCTCGCCCTCTACGCTGCAAAGCGTGGGGGTCGCGATCAGGTTTGCATCGCCGACAACAATCCCGCCGCCGAGATCCGAGAATCCGGAGTGGCCTGAAATGCTGTCACGCACCTGATTTCAGCCACGATGCTCTCGTTTGACGCCGATGAAAAGCATCGCGGCTGAAGCCGCCTCCTACAAAAACAGATCGCAGTCCTTGCTCAGCGCAAGCCGGTTTCGTTGCGCGCGATGACCATGCGCTGGATCTCGCTGGTGCCTTCGTAGATCTCGGTGATCTTGGCATCGCGGAAATAACGCTCCAGCGGCATCTCCTTCGAGTAGCCCATGCCGCCATGGATCTGCACGGCCTGATGGGTGATCCACATCGCCGCTTCGGACGCAAACAACTTGGCCACCGCCGCCTCGGTGCCGAATCGGCCGCCGTTCTTGTCGGCTTCACCCTTGGCGAATGCGGCGCGCAGGGTCAGCAGATAGGCCGCGTCGAGGCGGCATTTCATATCGGCAATCTTGGCCTGGATCATCTGGAACGAGCCGATCGCATGGCCGAACGCCTTGCGCTCCTTCACGTAGGCGATGCTCGCCTCGTACGCGGCACGGCACAGGCCGACCGCTTGCGAAGCAATGCCGATGCGACCTGCATCGAGCACACCCATGGCGATGCCGAAGCCTTTTCCTTGTGGACCGAGCATGTCGTCCGCAGGGCACACATAATCGTGGAACTCGATCTCGCACGTCGCCGACGCGCGGATACCGAGCTTGGGTTCAATCTTGCCGGCATGAAAGCCCGGCCGGCTGGTATCAATGATGAAAGCGGATATGCCCTTCGCCCCGATTCCAGGTGTCGTGATGGCAAAGAGGATGAGGTAGCGGGCCACCGAACCCGAGGTGATCCAGCTTTTCTTGCCATTGATGACCCAGTCGCCGTTGTCGTTCTTGCTCGCCTGCGTATGCATCGCGGAAGCATCCGAACCCGATTGCGGCTCGGTCAAGGCATACGCACCGATACATTCGCCCGTGGCAATTGCACGCACGTACTTCTGCTTTTGCTCCTCGGTACCGTGCTGGAGGATGGCGTTGCAATAGAGCGAGTTGTTGACCGACATGATCGTCGACGTCGCTGTATCGGCCGCGCCGATCTCGATCATTGCCAGCGCATAGGCAACGGTATCGAGTCCGGAACCACCATATTCCTCGGGCACCTCGATGCCCATGAGTCCGAGCTGGCCCATCTCGCGAATGTTCTCGAGCGGAAAGGTGGCCGACGCATCCAGTTCGGCGGCAACCGGCGCGATACGCTTTTGCGCGAAATCCCGGGCAATGGCCTGGATCGAGAGTTGATCCTCGCTGAGACGGAAATCCATAGGTATTCCTTGAGTCGAAACCCAGCATTCTAGCCCGAACTGACTTTCGTCACGGGCAATCCGCGGCTGGATCGCCTAGGCTTGTCGGTTCTACTAAAACCAGGAAACCCGACGATGACCTATCGCCTGACCTTGAGCGCCGCCCTGGCCATTTCCCTTGGTTCAATGGCTCCACTGTACGCCGCCGATGGCGACTCACCTGCCGAGTCGAAGCCAGTCGCCGCTGCATCGAAGACGGTCAATCCATTCTTTGCGCCAAGTCCGCTGCCATATCAATTTCCGCAGTTCGACAAGATTCGCAACGAAGACTACAAGCCCGCATTCGAAAAAGGCATGCGTGATAGTGAAGCCGAAATCGAGGCCATAACCAACAGTACGGATCCGGCCACTTTCGACAACACGATTGTCGCGATGGAGCGCAGCAGTCAGTTGCTGGCCCGCGTGTCACGGGTGTTCTTCTCGCAATCGGGCACCAACACCAATGATGTGATGCAGAAACTGCAAGCGGAAATGGCTCCCAAGCTCTCCGCACATACCGACAAGATGATGCTCAACGGCAAGTTGTTTGCACGCGTCCAGGCGGTCTTTGACCAGCGTGAGAAGCTCGGTCTCGATGCGGAATCCAGGCGTCTGATTGAGCGTTACCACACAGATTTTGTCCGTGCTGGCGCCAAGCTTTCCGATGCCGACAAGACCAAGCTCAAGGCAATCAACGCGGAGCTGGCCAGCCTGTCGACAAAGTTCAGCCAGAACCTGCTCAAGGAAACCAATGCCTCGGCCATCGTCGTCGACAAGCGTGAGCAGCTCAAGGGACTTGCCGATGACGCGATTGCTGCGACTGCGGAAGCGGCGAAGAAGCGCAATCTGGATGGCAAATTTGTCATTCCGCTGATGAATACGACGGGGCAGCCGTCGCTCGCCTCGCTCGAGGATCGCAGCCTGCGCCAGCGCATCATGCAAGCCTCGCTCGATCGCGGCAGCCACGGCGGGGAATTTGACAACCGCGCGATCATCGCCTCGACGGTCAAGTTGCGCGCCGAACGCGCGGCCCTGCTCGGTTATCCCAACCACGCCGCGTATGTGCTGGAAGACGAAACCGCGGGCACGATCGATGCGGTCAACAAGCTGCTCGCCCAGCTGGCACCGCCGGCAGTCGCCAATGCGCGCGCTGAGGCCGGTGACATCCAGAAGGTGATCGACAAGGAAGGCGGCAAGTTTGAAGTTTCGGCCGCCGATTGGGCCTACTACACCGGCAAGGTGCGCAAGGAAAAATTCGATCTCGATGCGGAACAGTTGCGTCCTTATTTCGAGATGAACAACGTGCTTGAGAACGGCGTGTTCTTTGCCGCGCACAAGCTCTACGGCTTGAGCTTCAAGGAGCGCAAGGATCTGCCGGTCTATCTGCCCGACATCCGCGTGTTCGAGGTGTTCGAGGAGAATGGTGATCCGCTGGCCCTGTTCATCGTCGACTACTACGCGCGCAGCAACAAGCGGGGCGGAGCCTGGGCAAATGCCTATGTCGCCCAGTCAGCCCTGTTCGGCACCAAGCCGGTTATCGCCAATCACTTGAACATCCCGAAGCCTCCCGAAGGCGAGCCGACCCTGATGACCTACGACGAGGTCAACACCGCCTTCCACGAATTCGGCCACGCCCTGCACGGCATGTTTTCGAACGTGAAATATCCACGCTTCTCGGGTACCTCGGTACCGCGCGATTTCGTCGAGTATCCATCGCAGGTCAACGAAATGTGGATGGCCTGGCCGGAAATCCTCAAGAACTACGCCAAGCACTACAAGACCGGCGAGCCGCTGCCACAGGCGTTGCTCGACAAGGTCAAGGCTTCGGAGAAATTCAACCAGGGTTTTGCCACCACGGAATATCTTGGCGCCGCCCTGCTCGATCAGGCCTGGCACCAGATCACGGCCAAGCAGGCTCCCGCTGCAGACGGCGTGCTCGCATTTGAAGTAGCCGCGCTGAAGAAAGCCGGCGTCGATTTCGCACCGGTTCCGCCGCGCTATCGGACGACCTACTTCTCGCACATCATGGGCGGCTATTCGGCCGGCTATTACGCCTACATCTGGAGCGAAGTGCTCGACGCCGACAGTGTCGAATGGTTCAAGGCACACGGCGGCCTGACCCGCGAAAACGGTGACCATTTCCGCAAGACCCTGCTGTCGCGCGGAGGTTCGGAGGATGCGATGGTTCTGTTCAAGGATTTCAGCGGCGGCGAACCGTATGTGCAGCCGCTGCTTGAACGCCGCGGCCTGGCCCCGACCAAAAACTGATAGCTTCCCCGGTGGCCGCACTGCTGCCCGGGGAAATCAGATCGGCGCGCGCAAGCCGATAGGTATCATCTTCGACTAGAGTTTCATTTTCTCGTCATCCCGGCTTTCGCCGGGATGACGGATATATTGGTGCGTGCCTGATTTCCCGTCTAGCCTGACAAGCAGCTAAGCTTGGGAAATGACCACCCTATTAAAGCTTCCGAATCTAATTGACGGGCGAGCGACCGCACCGGATGGTGATTGCTGGCTGGATGTATTCGAGCCAGCCACCGGAAAGGTCTTTGCCCATTGCCCCGCATCGACTCGAACTGATGTCGAGCGCGCTGTCGCAGCGGCGACACAGGCTGCTCCCGCCTGGGCGGCGACTTCAGTCGAAGATCGATCACGCCTGCTGCAACGCCTGGCGGATCTGGTTGAAGCCGAACTTGAATCGCTCGCCGAGCTCGAATCGCGCGACAACGGCAAGCCTGTTTCACTGGCACGCCAAGTCGATATTCCGCGTGCGGTATCCAATTTGCGTTTCTTCGCCGCGGCAATTACGCAGTGGTCGAGTGAAGCGCATGTCGGCAACCCGCAAACGATCAACATTACCCTGCGACAGCCACTCGGCGTGGTTGGCTGTATCTCGCCATGGAATTTGCCGCTTTATCTGTTTACCTGGAAGATTGCGCCCGCACTCGCCGCCGGCAATGCGGTTGTCGCGAAACCCTCCGAAATCACACCCTGCACTGCCGCACGCCTCGGCGAGTTGAGCATCCTCGCCGGCTTCCCGCCGGGGGTTCTCAATATCGTCCATGGCGAAGGCCCGGCGGTCGGCCAGGCCATCGTTGAGCATCACGATATCAAGGCCGTGTCATTCACTGGCAGCACACGAACGGGTGCGGCGATCGCAACGACGGCAGCCCCCATGTTCA
This sequence comes from Dokdonella sp., assembly GCA_039923515.1. GTDB lineage: Bacteria > Pseudomonadota > Gammaproteobacteria > Xanthomonadales > Rhodanobacteraceae > Dokdonella. The sequence goes on along the minus strand of JBDTCQ010000248.1, from coordinate 30 downwards.
AGAAGTTGTCGCTGGAGATGGGCGGCAAAA
>JBDTCQ010000247.1:0-3033 GCA_039923515.1 Dokdonella sp. | reverse complement strand
AACAAGGCGCGCAGGAACACGACGACATCGCTGACCGTCGGCAGATCGACATGAAAGTAACTGCGCGTGAAACTGAAGATCAATGAGACCTGATCAACTTCGGTGATGACCGCATCGGCACGCACGCCCTCGGCCGTGCTGATCAGCGCGATGACCAGCGGCATGTCGCCTGCCGAGGTGATGACCCGTCCGATCAGATAGGCGCGCCGCTCGCGGAAGAAGGCCGTCTTGATCAAGTCGATCGATCGTACCCGCTTGATTCCGCTGTCGCGCATGCGTGTACGCAATGTGTGCGCAATCGCGTTCACGCAATGGGCGATGTCCGCGTAGCCATTGGCAAACGGGTAGTCGGCCAGGATGCGTTCGCAGACCACGTCCAGGTCACCCGCTGCGGAGTAGCTATTCAGATCTGTCGCATCACTGATGCCTTCGGTCGGTTCCGCATCGAGGGCGACGAACTCGATGTCGGCGGCCACCCCATCGGTGTGGAAGAAGCGGCGCGACATCGAATTGAAGAAGGTTTTCGGAAACTCGCGATCGAGCATCGGCGCGACGAGCGCCTCCAGCTCATTGCGGATCAGCGCCCACACCGAGCGCGATCGCACGCGCTCCTCAAGCAGCAACTCGAGTCGGCCCAAGGTCTCGCGCACACAAACTTCATAGAGGTCGATGCGTGCCGCCGCATCAACCCGCACATACTTCCAGTCACGCCGTTCGAAGCGCCGCTTGGCCCGTCGAGTAATATCCGAGAAGCGCGCGTTGTAGTCGAGAAAAGCGTCCAGGATGAGTGCAGCTGCACGACTCTGGATGGTGGCTTGGGAATTGGCAGGGCTCATGCCTGATAGGGCGGGAGTAAGGAGTGGAGAATAGTAAATGGGAAAGCGAGAAACTGGCTCCTCCTACTCCCCACTCCCTATTCCCTACTCCCGATCCTCCTACATCGCCGCAATCATGCAATCGGCAAACTCGGAGCACTTCACTTCAGTAGCGCCTTCCATCAGTCGGGCGAAATCGTAAGTAACCTTTTTCTGGCCGATGGCCTTGTCCATCGCCGCGATGATCGCGTCGGCGGCTTCGTGCCAGCCCATGTAGCGCAGCATCATCTCGCCGGACAGGATCAGCGAGCCGGGCTTGACCTTGTCGAGACCGGCGTACTTTGGCGCGGTGCCGTGGGTCGCTTCAAATACCGCATGACCGGTGACATAGTTGATATTGCCGCCCGGCGCAATGCCGATGCCGCCAACCTGGGCAGCCAGTGCATCGGACAAATAGTCACCGTTGAGGTTGAGCGTGGCGACCACATCGTATTCGGCCGGGCGCAACAGGATCTGCTGCAGGAAGGCATCGGCGATAACATCCTTGACGATGATTTCCTTGCCGGTCTTTGGATTCTTGAACTTGCTCCACGGTCCGCCATCAATCTCGACCGCGCCGAACTCGTTGTGCGCGAGCGCATAGCCCCAGTCACGGAAGCCACCTTCGGTGAACTTCATGATGTTGCCCTTGTGCACCAGGGTGACCGAATCGCTGTCGTTGTCGATCGCATACAGGATCGCCGCACGCACGAGACGCTCGGTGCCATCCTTCGATACTGGCTTGATGCCAAAACCCGAGGTTTCCGGGAAACGGATCTTCTTGTAGCGATCCGGGAAATGCTCCTTGACCAGCGCAGCGAATTTCTTCGCATCGTCTGTGCCCTGCTGGAATTCGATACCGGCGTAGATGTCCTCGGTGTTCTCGCGGTAGATGGTCATGTTGACCTTGGACGGATCCTTGACGGGCGACGGTACACCGTCAAACCAGCGCACCGGGCGCACACAGGCGTACAGATCAAGCATCTGGCGCAGGGCGACGTTGAGCGAGCGGATGCCGCCACCCACCGGCGTGGTCAGTGGACCCTTGATCGAGACCAGATACTCGCGGCAGGCATCAACGGTTGCATCAGGCAGCCAGTTGCCGGTTTCGTTGAAGGCCTTTTCGCCCGCCAGCACTTCCATCCAGTGGATCTTGCGCTTGCCGCCATAAGTCTTGGCGACCACCGAATCGAACACGCGCACCGAGGCCTTCCAAATGTCCGGACCGGTACCGTCGCCCTCGATGAACGGGATAATCGGCTGATCGGGTACGTTGAGGATGCCGTTGGCGATGGTGATCTTGCCGCCACCGGCGGGCGGCGTAAGGGTGGATTCGGCCATGTAAGTCTCCGCTTGGGGTTGTTGCGCAGAAGGGCCGCGTGCACATCGCAGCGGCGGGCGCAGTTCGGATCTATTGTCGCTGGAATGGTCCGCGTGCGCCAATGCCGTTGGTTGACGCAATGAAAAAAGGCGCGGATTGCTCCGCGCCTTTTTATCTGGATCGAACGCTGGCGAGGTTTACTTGACCTCGAATTCCTGGCTGCCGACCGGCTTGCCGTCAAGGCTGATGTCGACCTTGTACTTGCCGACCGGCCAGCCGTCGGGCTTGGCGATATGGAAAGTGGTCACGGCCGCACCGGTCGGTGCGATCGACTGGGTACCCTCATCAACGAGCTGACCATCGCCGAAAGTCCAGCGCGCGGTGATCGCCGTGCTCGGCGCGGCACCCTTGGTGGTGACGGCAGCATAGATCGTATCGCCACGTGCGAAGGTGGTCATGGGTGTGGTCACGTTCTGACCCGCATCGACGGCGTTGCCGAGGGCGAGACCGGCGAAGCTGGCGGCTTCGACCACAGGCGCCGCTGGCTGTGCCGTCACGACCGGGGCGGGAGCCGGGGCGACCACCGGGGCCGGAGCTTCTTGCTTCTTGCCGCAGGCGGCGAGTGCAACAGCAACGCCGAGAACAAGGGCGGCAGAACTGATCTGGGTGATTTTCATGGTGAACGAACTCCTTGGGTCAGGGTTTGGCAGGAATCTTCAGCACCTGACCGATCTTGATCAGGTCGGGATTGCTGATCTGGTCGCTGTTGGCTTCGAAGATGACGCGCCACTTGTTCGCGTTGCCGTAAAAATTCTTGGCAATCTTCGACAGCGTGTCGCCCTTGGCAACCGTGTAGGT
>JBDTCQ010000246.1:0-6240 GCA_039923515.1 Dokdonella sp. | reverse complement strand
AGGCTATGTGTCAGCGTGGTGATCCCGTTGACCACGCGTTCGAGTTGCGCGCGTTCCTTGCCAAGTTCCTGGGCGCGGGTTGGATTATTCCAGATATCCGGGTTTTCAAGCTCTCGACTGACTTCTTCTAGGCGCTCGGCGCGGGTGTCGAAGTCAAAGATACCCCCGGAGCGAATTGAGGCGCTCGGTCAGGTCTTCGATGCTGGCGCGGATGGGATTGGTCTCGATCACGGGATTGCTGCAGTGCAAGGTGGGCCGCAAAGGATAGCAAATGAAGGCTGGTTTCGCGCTTGCCAGTCGGCGCCGGGAGTCACGCTGCTTCGAGATGGCGCAGTATCAGTTGCAGCGATTCGCGCCCGTTCCATTCATTGATGTCGAGCTGATAGGCCGCCCGAAACGCCTGCGGCGGCTTGTCGCCCGGCTCGGCGTTGAACAACATGGCATCGATCAGGCCGCCATGTCCGCCCAGGCGGAGCTTGAGTTTCCAGTGGCGATTCCCGACCAGACGCCAGGATTCAAGCTCGAAAGCATTGTCGAATACCGGCTCGGCAAAGCCCTGGCCCCAAGGCCCGGCAAACCGGAGTTCGCGAGCCAGATCGAGGCTGAAGTCGGCATGCGTGAGTTCGCCGTCGCTGATCAGGATCGGCTCAAACAATTCAGCCGCCGCGCGCTCACGCACGACGGAATCGAACGCGCGCGCGAACTCGGCCAGCCCCGATCGATCCAGGGTCAGCCCGGCCGCCATCGAATGGCCGCCAAAGCGCAGGATCAAGCCGGGATTGCGCACATCGACTTCGGCCAGCATGTCGCGCACATGGATGCCGCGAATTGAACGAGCCGAGGCGCGCACTTCACTGCTGCCATCGCCCGCCGGGGCGCAGGCAACCACCGGGCGATGCAAGCGATCCTTGAGCCGGGACGCAACCAGGCCGACTACGCCCGGATGCCATTCCTGCTCGAACAAGGTCAACCCAAAAGGCAACTCCTGCTGACCATTCGCAGCAATCCATCGCGACACCGCCGCCTCGCCTTGCTCGATCATGCTGGCCTGCAACTCGCGCCGTTCGGCATTGATCGCCGACAGACGCTCGGCCAGCTTGAGAGCGTGCCCTGGATCATCGGTCAGCAGGCATTCGATACCCAACGCCATGTCTTCCAGACGGCCTGCCGCATTGATCCTCGGCGCCACCGCAAAACCTAGATCGCTCGGCACCAGATTGGTCGGGTCACGTCCAGAAATCCGCACAAGCGCCAGGATGCCGGCACACGCTCGCAGGGCACGGATACGCTTCAAGCCGGCATCCACGAGCACACGATTGTTGAAATCGAGAGGAACCAGATCGGCCACGGTGCCAAGTGCAACCAGATCAAGCAGCGCACTCAAATCGGGCTCACTGCGCCCTTCTGCCACGAACCAGCCGCCGCCGCGCAGATGCGCGCGCAGCGCAACGAGGATGCAGAACATCACACCGACGCCGGCGATGGCCTTGCTTGAAAACCCATCACCGTCGAGGTTTGGATTGACGATGGCGTTCGCAGCCGGTAGCAGCGGTCCGGGCAGATGGTGATCGGTGACCAGTACATCAATGCCGCGTGCGCGTGCTGCCGCGACACCGGCGATACTGGCAACGCCATTGTCGACCGTAACAATCAACTCGGGTGCCGGATCAATCAGGGTTGCTACCAGCGTCGTCGTCAATCCGTAGCCGTGCAGTTGCCGGTTTGGCACGCGGTAATCGACCTGCCGCGCACCCAGCAAGCGCAAGCCACGCACGGCCACCGCGGTCCCGGTTGCGCCATCGCAATCGAAGTCGCCGACGACAACGATTCGCCGATTCTCCCGAATCGCGGTGGCCAGCAATTCACAGGCCGCCTCGATACCGCCGAGCGCGGCCGGACTGGCCATGGCGGCAAGACGATGCTCGATCTGAGCACAATCGACAATACCGCGCGCCGCGTAGACCCTGCGCAGGACCGGGTGCATCGTTGAAGGCCAAACACACTCAATGTCCGCGGGCGGGCGCTGCTGAATGCGTGTCGGTATCACCGTTTGAGTTCGCGCGGACGACGCCAGACCCGATAGCGATGGGCAGCCCGATAGCGCATGCGCTCGCCCGACGCGAACATCAGCTCGACCGATCCGATCTCGCCGCGACGCAAGGCCTGGTCGAGCGGCTGCAATCCGCCCTGCTCAAGTACCTCGGCGCGCAATTCGCCCAGATCGATCAACCAGGCTGCACCGGGTTGTCGCGTCTGCGTTTGGCCGATGCCATCCATTCCGATTTCATCCACAGGAATCCCGGCGAGTGCTGCCAGTCCCCGAATTTCCACACCATCGCTGAAGATCCGCGTGAGCGGGCTGCGCACCCAATCAGGCAGCACGCCCGCACCCCAGAACCAAAGACTGTTGACGCTGACCGCACCACGCGCGGCGCGGCGCTGGTTGACCGGATGGTTGTGCAGGATGATCTGCGACTCGTTGTACAACTGGCGCCAGCGCTTGCCAGAGGCACCCTGCGGCAAATGCAGCTTGAGATCATCGCCCATCGCTTCGTCAGGCGATGCGCACTCGGGTAACGCACTGCCGATCGCGGCACGCAGATACCAGCGGTTTGGCAAGCGCGCATCGAACTCGAAACCGGAATCGCCAAACAACGGCTTCAACGCCTTGGCAATCTCTTCGCATTCGGCTGCAGTCAGACCCAGCTCGCCACAGGCCAGCATGCGCGCCGTGGTCATGTCGGCACGGACATGGGCAGGATCCGCACGCAACCACGTCGACCCGGCCGCATCACCAGCATCGACTTGGCGGCTCAATGCCGCCGCCGGGAATGCCTTGCCACGGAACTCGAACAGCTCGCGGATCGCGTGCTCGATTCCGGCGGGGTGCGCTTCGAGCCGGTCACCGCGCGCCAGCCAATGGCTCAATATTCCATTGGCAACCACGGTCGAAGCGACGCAGCGTTTCCATTCCGGCAGCAGCACACAGGCGCGACTCATCGCGGTCAATCGAGATAGCGGACGCTGAGGATCTCGTAATTGCGTGTGCCGTTCGGCGCCTGGAACTCGAAACTGTCGCTTTCACTCTTGCCGATCAATGCGCGCGCAAACGGTGACATGATCGAGATCAGCTTTTGCTTGATGTCAGCCTCCATGTCACCAACGATCTGGTAAGTGACTTGCTCGCTGCTGTCCTCATCGGCCAGATCGACGATGGCGCCAAACACGATCTTCTTGCCCGCGTTGAGCTTGGAGATATCGATAACGTCGGCATAACTCAGAGCGGCTTCAAGAGCCTTGATGCGGCCTTCGATGAAACCCTGCATCTCGCGCGCGGCATGGTACTCGGCGTTCTCCTTGAGATCACCGTGGGCACGCGCTTCGGCAATCGCCTGGATGATATGCGGGCGATCTTCGGATTTGAGCCGATCCAATTCTGCGCGCAGGCGAATGGCGCCCTTCTGTGTCATTGGAGCTCGATTCATGCAATCAATTCCCTGTGCAGTTCCTGCAGACTGTTGACGCTTTCGCTCTCGCGGAATTCCAGCGAATGGAGCAAGGCGCGTGCACCCGAGATGGTAGTCGAATAGGTCACGCGTTGCTGCAAAGCCTCACGCCGGATCGAAAACGAGTCGGCAATCGCCTGCTTGCCTTCAGTCGTGTTGACGATGAAGACGATCTCCCGATTCTTGATCAGGTCGACGATATGCGGTCGCCCTTCAATGACCTTGTTGATGCGCTCGCATTCGATGCCGTGCTCGCGCAGGTAGGAGCACGTTCCACTGGTTGCAACCAGGCTGAAGCCGCGTCGGAGCAGATCCTCGGCAACCGCCACCAGCCGCGCCTTGTCCGATCCGCGCACCGACAGGAACGCCTTGCCGGTAGCCGGTGGTGCGATGCCAGCGGCTTCGTGCGCGCGCGCGAACGCTTCGCCGAAACTGCGACCAACACCCATGACTTCACCGGTCGAGCGCATTTCCGGTCCGAGGATCGGATCGACGTTCTGAAACTTGAGGAACGGGAAGATCGCTTCCTTGACCGAGTAGTAGTGAGGAACCAGCTCGCGTGTCATGCCTTGTTCGACCAGACTCTTGCCGACCATGCAGCGCGCGGCAACCTTGGCCAGCGCCACGCCGGTGGCCTTTGATACAAAAGGCACGGTACGTGACGCGCGCGGATTGACTTCGAGAACGAAGATTGATTCACCCTGGATGGCGAACTGGGTGTTCATCAAGCCGATCACCTTGAGTTCGCGCGCCATCCGGCTCACTTGCTCGCGGAGGCGATCCTGCAATTCCGCGCTTAGCGAGTACGGTGGCAACGAACACGAGGAGTCGCCCGAATGCACGCCGGCTTCCTCGATGTGCTCCATGACACCACCGATCAGGACATTGCCTTCGGCATCGGCGACCAGGTCGACATCAATCTCGGTGGCATGGTCGAGGAAGCGGTCAAGCAGGACTGGCGAGTCGTTGGAAACCTTGACCGCATCGCGGACATAGCGCGCCAGATCCTGATCATCGTGGACAACTTCCATGGCGCGCCCGCCGAGCACGTAGCTCGGACGCACGACGAGTGGATATCCAATCTCGCGCGCCAGCGCCAGCGCCTCATCGGCATTGCGCGCCGTGCGGTTCGGCGGCTGGGCAAGGCCGAGCGTCGTGATCATCTTCTGGAAACGTTCGCGATCTTCGGCAAGGTCAATCGAGTCCGGCGAAGTGCCGATGATGGGCACACCGGCTGCTTCGAGCGCGCGCGCCAGCTTGAGCGGGGTTTGACCACCGTACTGCACGATCACGCCTTTCGGTTGCTCCTTGTCGACAATTTCAAGCACGTCTTCAAGCGTCACCGGCTCGAAGTACAGGCGATCGGAGGTGTCGTAATCGGTCGATACGGTTTCCGGATTGCAGTTGACCATGATCGTTTCATAACCATCCTCGCGCAGCGCCAGCGCCGCGTGCACGCAGCAGTAGTCGAATTCAATGCCCTGGCCGATGCGGTTAGGGCCGCCACCCAGCACCATGATCTTGTCGCGATCCGTCGGATTGGCTTCGCATTCTTCCTCGTAGGTCGAATACATGTAGGCGGTGCTGGTAGCAAATTCCGCCGCGCAGGAGTCCACTCGCTTGTAGACCGGACGCACGCCCAGCGTGTGGCGCAGATGGCGAACGGCGGCTTCGTCGGTATTCAACAGTTCGGCAATGCGCGCATCGGCAAACCCCATACGCTTGAGCTCACGCACGCGCGGCTCGTCCAACGCGGTGATGCCCTGTGCGATGACGTCCGCTTCGGTCAGCACGATATCTTCGAACGCCGCGAGGAACCAAGGGTCCACGCGACTGAGGTTGAACACTTCTTCCAGCGACAAACCAGCACGGAACGCATCAGCCAGATGGAACACGCGATCGGGACGTGGCTCGCGCAATTCGCGCTTGAGCACGGCCAATCCATCATCCGTCGTGAGATCCAAACCAGTCGGATTGAGGCCAGTCTTGCCGATTTCCAGGCCACGCAAGGCCTTCTGCAGCGACTCGTGGAAGGTACGCCCGATCGCCATCACTTCGCCGACCGACTTCATCTGCGTGGTCAGGCGCGCATCGGCGGTCGGAAATTTTTCGAACGCGAAACGCGGAATTTTGGTGACCACATAATCGATCGACGGCTCGAATGACGCCGGCGTCAGACCGCCGGTGATGTCGTTTTTCAGCTCGTCCAGCGTGTAACCCACCGCCAGCTTCGCCGCGATCTTGGCGATAGGGAAACCGGTGGCTTTGGATGCCAGCGCCGATGATCGCGACACGCGGGGGTTCATCTCGATGACGACCACGCGACCGTCTTCGGCGTTGATGCCGAACTGCACGTTGGAGCCGCCGGTGTCCACGCCAATCTTGCGCAGCACCGCGATGGAGGCATCGCGCAGGCGCTGGTATTCCTTGTCGGTGAGCGTTTGCGCAGGCGCCACTGTGATCGAGTCGCCGGTGTGTACACCCATCGGGTCCAGGTTTTCGATCGAGCAGACGATGATGCAGTTGTCCGCGGTATCGCGAACCACTTCCATCTCGAATTCTTTCCAGCCCAGCACGGATTCCTCGACCAGCACTTCGCTGGTCGGCGAAAGCTCAAGACCACGCTTGACGATTTCCTCGAACTCCTCGCGGTTATAGGCGATGCCGCCACCGGAACCACCCAGCGTGAAACTGGGCCGGATCACGGTGGGAAAACCGACCTTGGCCTGGGTCT
>JBDTCQ010000245.1:0-6125 GCA_039923515.1 Dokdonella sp. | reverse complement strand
TATCGTGAGTGAAAGCCCCGTCGATCGGTTGAATCCAAGCCCCAATCCGCTCAATCGGCATCGCCAAACTGCCCCCGCAGAGAGATGCATTGGGCGCTCATAACGAATGTGGTCAAGAGGGAGTGCCCAAGCCTTTGGAGTGATTCATGGCTATTCCATTTCACAGAACAATTCCTTCACGTTCCTGGCCAGTGCATTCAAGCCCCGGCAAACAAGGGTAGCGAGCCGCATTGGTTCAGGCGCGGTGGTAGGGGTGCCCGGCCAGAATCGTGGTGGCGCGATAGAGATGCTCGGCAACGATCAGGCGAACAAGCATGTGTGGAAGGGTCAGCGGGCCGAGCGACCAGCGCTGATTGGCGCGCTTGAGGACTTCTTCGGCATGACCATCGGGGCCACCGATCAGAATGGCGAGGTCGCGGCCGTGCATGCGCCATTCGCCAAGTTGTCCGGCCAGTTGTTCACTGGTCCAGCCCTTGCCGCCTCCATCGAGGGCGACGACGTGGGTATCGGCAGGAATCGCGGCGAGTACGGCCGCGCCTTCATCAGCCATCGCGCGAACCGGGTCACGGCTCTTGCCGCGATTGCCGAGGGGAACTTCAATCAGTTCAAGGGGAAGTTCGCGGGACAGGCGCTTGCGGTACTCGGCAAAGCCTTCGGCAACCCAGGCCGGCATGCGTTCACCGACTGAAATCAGCCGCGTACGCACACCGAATCCGGATCAGCCGTCGAGCTTGGCAGGATGCTCGTCATCGCCGACCGTCCACAGACGCTCAAGCCCGTAGAACTCGCGGGTGCGTGGCAGCATGACGTGGACGACGATATCGCCAAGATCAACCAGCACCCATTCCGCCTCGCGCTCGCCTTCGACGCCAATCGGTGGCAGACCAGCCTTCTTGGCTGCGCGTACGACTTCGTCGGCAATCGATTTGACATGCCGCGTCGAGGTACCGCTGGTGATCACGATGAGGTCAGTAATCGAGGTCTTGCCGCGCACATCGATCTCATGCGTCTCGCGGGCCTTCAGATCCTCGAGCGCGCTGATCACGGTGCGATGCAAACGGGCGAAGACATCCTGCTCAAGATCAGGCTTGATACGCTTCTTCGGCACTGCCTTTACCGCAGCCTTTTTCGCAACCGGCTTGGCGGCCGGCTTGGAAGCGCGGGTTTTTGCGGGAACCATTGCCCTGGCTGGCGACTTGGCGGAAAGCTTGGTCGGATCTTTCTTCGCTGCGGTCGCCTGGCGCGCCACCGGGGCTTTCTTCGCTGCGGTGGTGTTGCCTGCCCGGCGCGGCCGGACGCGTGTTTCAGACGTACTCAAGGGGGAATCAACCTCGTTGCAAAGGCGCGCCGGAACCAGCGCGCCGTCAGTATAGAGCCAAATGCCGTGCCGTCATCGGGATCAGACAGCCGCCGACGGGGTCAGGGTTCGCTACCTACGGCTACCGCACGGGCCGGATCGCTCACCCAGCCACTCCAGGATGGCGCAAAAATTCGGGATCCCTGCATCCCCGCGACTTCCATCGCGAGAAGGTTGTGGCAAGCGGTGACGCCGGAACCGCACATGTGGACGACGGTGGCTGGCACATGCTGACCAATCACCGCTTTGAACTCCTCGGCCAACTGCCCGGCCGACTTGAATCGGCCACTCGCTTCGAGGTTGTCCGTGAACGGGCGGTTGCGCGCCCCCGGGACGTGACCGGCAACCGGATCCAGAGGCTCGACCTCACCACGATAACGCGGTGCGCCGCGCGCATCGAGCAGGCAGATCGATCCATCATCCATTGAAGTCTGCACAGCTTCGTAGCCGACCAACTGGTGCGGGTCGTAATGCACGGAAACCTTGGTCCGGGCAGGAATTTGTTCGCTGGTTTCGGTCGGCAGACCGCTGGCCTTCCATGCCGACCAGCCCCCATCAAGCACGGCCACCGACTTCGCGCCGACCAGCCGCAACATCCACCACAAACGCGACGCGGCGAGGGCTCCGCCAGCATCGTCATAGGCGACCAGAGGCCGATCCACGCTCCAACCCCAACGTGCAAGTACCGCCGAGAATGCGGACTCGTCGGGCAACGGATGGCGACCCTGTCCACGCTTGGTCAGGTCGGAAAGATCGCTGTCGAGGTCCGCGTAAATCGAACCGGGTATATGCCCGGCAGACCAGGCGAGTCGGCCGCTGTCGGGCGAACTCAGTTCCTTGCGGCAATCGACCACGAGGGCGTCCCCCTGATCGATCAGGGCGGCCAGTTCATCCACCGAAATGAGTGCTTTCACCGATATGCCTCCAGTCGCCGCAGCAGGTTTTGCAGGATGGCCGCCGTCGCACCCCAGATACGCTTGCCGTCGTAGTCGAACTCGAAGATCTCGCGACCACGACCGTGCCAAAGAATTTCTGAACGCTGCATGCAGCCGGGGGTGAGTATGACCTCAAGTGGCACCTCGAAAATCTCGGCCACTTCGCCCGGATGCGGATTGAGCTTGAAGCCATCACGGACAAGACCGACCACTGGGGTGACGCTGAATCCGGAAATCGTGTCGAAGCAATCGAGGAAGCCAAACGCCTCGACAAACTCGGCACTGATGCCAGTCTCCTCATCCGTCTCACGCAATGCGGCGGCAATCGCATCCTGATCAGCCGCCTCCATTGCGCCACCCGGGAAACTGATCTGGCCAGCGTGATGGCGCATCGCTTCGTTGCGTCGCGTGAACAACATGCTCAAGGCATCGCCACGGCAGACTACCGGCAACAGCACAGCCGCCTGGCGCAACGGCGTGTTGTCCGACCACAGTTCCGGGAACTCCGTCGCGTTCCAGCCGGGCGGCTGTGGTGGATCGGCCAGTGGTCGCACGGCGCGCCGCAAGCGGACGATGTCGATGTGCTCGCTCATGTCCGTTGCGCCTCGCGCTGCGGCAGCACGACATCCATCAAGTGGGCGCGCTCGGCACGGCTCATTGCCAGCCAGCGTGCGATCTCGTCGCCGCTGCGAAAACAGCCGACGCAGAACCCGATTTCATCAAGATTGCAGATACCGATGCATGGACTGAGAACAGGTTGGGGAAAATCGATGTGCATGAAAACCAGCTGTCCTGTCGACGGGCGTGCGCCTGCTGTTACATTAACCAAGATTTGAATCGATGGTGCTGCGCATGCTTGGAATGGCAACAAAAGTCGTCAGCGATTACGGCAAGGTGCTCGCCCAGGTGGAGCCGGGAGTTTATGGGTTGCCCGAAAGCCTCCTGCCACACAACCGCGAGTCGATTCGCTTCGCAATCCTGACCCTGCTCAGGCAGTTGGGCGCCGAGCATCCGGAAGTCAAGGAGGGCCTGCGTCAGGGGTACGTCTATCTGTCCCAGTTTGTCGGTGATGAGGAGGCGACCATGGTTCGCAATGGGCAGGCCAGCGTCAACGACGCAAAACTGGACGACGAGAGTGCTGAACCTGCCATGCGCATCATCAACCGCATCAAGCTCGACATGGAACGCGCCGTCGAGGAAATGCGCGACTTTCTCTGATTTCCATCTACTCATCAGGCTGAAATGGAAACGCCGCGGATTTCCGCGGCGTTTCGTTCAGCCTGCTGGCCAATCGATCACTTCGAATCGATGACCTTGATGTCGAACACGAGCGCCTGGTTCGGGCCAATGCGCGGCGGCTGGCCACGTTCGCCATAGGCCATTTCTGGTGGCACAAAGATCTGCCAATGGTCGCCGACCTTCATGCGCGAGAGCGATTCCTGCCAGCCCTTGATGACTTCGTTGACCTTGAACTTGACGGGCTCACCACGTGCGAACGAACTATCGAACTCGAGACCATCGGACAGCGAGCCGCGATAGTGCACGGTGACTTCGCTGGTCGCACCAACCGGCTTGCCAGTGCCATCCTCGATCACCCGATACTGCAGGCCGGAGGGCAGTGAAACGATACCCTTCTTGGTCTTGTTCTCAGCCATGAACTTGTTGCTCTGTGCAAGATTTGCACCCGCGACCTTGTCGAACTCGGCCTTGGCCTCGCCCATCATCTTGGTCTGGAACGCGGTCAGGGTATCGCGCATCTTGTCTTCAGCTACGGCCGGAGCGCGCTTGGCGTAGGCATCCTGCATTGCGCGGACAACCGTATTGATGTCCACATCCATCTTGCGATCGGTGAAATCCTTGCCGATCTGGAACCCGATCGAGTAGGAGAGCTTGCCCTTTTCGGACGTCGTGTCCTGGGCATAAGCCGTTCCTGATACCAACAACGCCACCACGGCGAGTGACAAACCAAATTTCATGCTGCCTCCAGAATGGATCTGAAACGGATAGTTACGCGATGTTGCGCCGGATCCGGGTACGGATTGACGCAAAAAAGGCCGGTCAGTGTACCTGAGCCACCCACGATCGCCAATTTGAACGGGGAGCGGACTTCACAGAACGCCCGCGGCGGACAAAGTTCGACAACTGACCCCGCAGGCCGCTGGTATCATCCGCAATTCTTCTGAACCCAAGCAAAGCGGGTGATCCCCATGGCGTTCCGCAATCTGATCAGCAGTGACCGTGACGCTGTCCGCACGATCACGATCAACCGTCCTGACAAGCTCAACGCGCTCAACCGCGAGACCATCAACGAGCTGCAGATCGCCTTCGACCAGGCCCGCTACGACGATTCGGTTCGCGTGGTCGTGCTTGCCGGTGCCGGGGAAAAAGCCTTCGTGGCCGGTGCCGACATCGCCGAACTGAGCGCCATCTCACCGATCGACGCCCAGACATTCTCGCGTGCCGGCCAGCGCATGATGCGCACGATCGAATTGCTCGGAAAGCCCGTCATTGCACGTATCCAGGGCTTTGCCCTCGGCGGCGGCCTCGAAATCGCGATGTGCTGCCACTTGCGCATCGGCAGCGAAAAAGCCCGGCTCGGCCTGCCCGAAGTCAGCCTCGGCTTGCTGCCCGGATTTGGCGGTACCCAGCGCCTGCTGCGTCTGGCGGGTCGCGCCGCGGCACTGGAAATGTGCCTGCTCGGCCAACCCGTCGATGCCCATCGTGCGCATCAACTCGGCCTGCTCAATCGCGTGGTCGCAGTCGACAAGCTGGATGAGGAAATCAACGCGATGGCCGACCAGCTCGCCGCCTCGGCGCCACACGCGATGGCTGGCATCCTTGACGCCATCCTGATCGGTGGAGAATGCCCGGTGGCCGAGGCGATGGATTTTGAGAGCAAGGCATTCGCGCTCACCTGCACCACCGAGGACATGCGCGAGGGTACCCGCGCCTTCCTCGAACGTCGCAAACCTGCCTTTACCGGCAAATAAAGTCCGCTTAGCAGCCTATTGCGGCCAACCGCAAGCCTGCCGGATACCGCAGGCTTGCCTCGGTGATTGTTCAGTGGTGACTGCCGCGATACTTCTTTTCGCCGGCCGTGACCGCCACGCCCAGCCGATTCTCCGGCGGCGCCAGCGGACAGGTTGCAAACGAGGTGAATGCACACGGCGGGTTGTAGGCCTTGTTGAAATCGATCACGACCTTGCCGTCCTTCGGCATCGGCGAATAAACGAAGCGCGCGGCGCCGTAGGTTTCCTTGCCGCTGGTCTTGTCGGCAATGATGAAGAACAGCTCATCAGCATCATCGGTTTCCAGCACCGGCAGCAACTCGAAAGTCTTGCCGTCCCGTTCAAAAACCGCCTTGCCCGGCACCGTCATCTTGTCGATCGTGCCGAGCACGTTCGGAATTTCGAGCGTGTGTGGCGGATCGAAGGCGATCCACTTGGCCTCGATGCGCCAGCCCGGATCGATCGGATAGTTGTCGATGCCGAGGAAACCGGTTCGGGTCTTTGCTTCGCTGTCCTTGATCCGCAGGCCCTTCTTTCCACCGGCACGATCGATCAGGTAGAAGCGCACGCTGCCGAAAGCGATCATGGTCGGATGCTCATGGGCGTCATCGAGCAACTCGGCGCTGGTCATCGTTTTGCCATCAATCGTCGCGCCGGAACCCGCGGAAAGCGCGATCGTGACCTTGTCGCCTTTCCATTCGACTTGCCCGAGGTGCGCCGGTGCACCGGCGATGATGATGTCGTTGTCGCTGGCGCTGCCGATCTTGTTCGATCCCGGCTTCAGCCATTCCAGACCCACCAACGACAACCAGCCATCGGGGGCCT
>JBDTCQ010000244.1:0-3868 GCA_039923515.1 Dokdonella sp. | reverse complement strand
CCCGGGTGGTCGGTCAGCGCGCGGCGATCCAGGCCGTGTCCGACGCCGTTCGGCGCGCCCGTGCCGGGATCTCCGATCCCGATCGGCCGACCGGCTCGTTCCTGTTCCTCGGGCCGACCGGCGTGGGCAAGACCGAGTTGTGCAAGGCGTTGGCTGAATTCCTGTTCGACTCGACCGATGCGATGGTGCGCATCGACATGAGTGAGTTCATGGAGAAGCATTCGGTAAGTCGTCTGATCGGCGCACCGCCGGGATATGTCGGCTACGACGAGGGCGGCTATCTGACCGAAGCTGTGCGTCGACGGCCTTACAGCGTGATCCTGCTCGATGAGGTTGAGAAGGCGCATTCCGATGTCTTCAACGTGTTGCTGCAAGTGCTCGATGATGGTCGCCTGACTGATGGTCATGGCCGTACCGTGGATTTTCGCAACACCGTCATCGTGATGACTTCGAACCTCGGCTCGCAGTTCATCCAGGAAATGTCGAGTGACAGCGAAGAGCACTACACGCAGATGAAGGCATCGGTGATGGGCGTCGTGCAGGCGCACTTCCGCCCGGAGTTCATCAACCGCCTCGATGAGATTGTCGTGTTCCGCTCGCTGGACAAGTCGCAGATCCGCAAGATCGCGCGCATCCAGACTGAGTACCTGGCCAAGCGTCTGGCCGAGCGCCAGCTCAAGCTTCAGATCACCGACCAGGCGATCGACCTCTTGGGTGATGTGGGTTTTGATCCGGTTTACGGAGCGCGGCCGCTCAAGCGGGCAGTCCAGCAGCAACTTGAGAATCCGCTGGCCCGGCAGATCCTCGAAGGCCGCTTCCAGCCCGGCGACACCGTCCGTGTGGACGCCAGGGGAGGGCAGCTGGTTTTCGGCTAGCACACTCACTCCTGTCACTGAACGCGTGAGTACAGTCAACAACGAACCACTCCCCCCGCCTCGGGTGCCGGAATTCAGATCAGGTCATTGATTGCGCTGACGATCTCACTCATTTTTCAACCCTGTTTCTGGCGCTGATTGGAATCACGCGGAGCCAACCGCCAGCAGAGGGTCGGCTCTGTTTGCACTATGAGGACACGGCACTCTTCGCTACGATCAAGGCGAGTAATCGGCTGGTTGTTGCTTGTCTTGTGCTGATCAGCCAGCAAAATGCGTTGAACGTTCCGTATGCGTCACCATGTCGCCGCTACACAAGCCCTGACTCCCCGGATCCCGTCATGCCCATCTACGAATTTGAATGCAGCACGTGCGCGCACCGTTTTGAGCGGCTGCAGAAGCTTTCCGACGCAGATCCCACCAACTGCCCTGAATGCGGCAAGTCCGGTGTGCGCCGCCGCTTGACCGCCCCTGCGTTTCGCTTGTCCGGCTCAGGCTGGTATGAGACCGATTTCAAGAAAGAGGGTGACGTCAAGCGCAATCTGACCAGCAGTGAATCCACACAGAAAAGTGATTCGCCCGTAACACCAGCCGAATCCCCTGCGGTGGCAAAGCCTGAAACGTCAAAAACTGAATCAAAACCGACTCCGGCAGCCGACTCCTGAAGAAATCCGGCCCACGTTCAGTTGGTTTCTGCCTACACTGGCCTCGTCATCAATAAGGAGAAGACACATGCTGAGCAAGTTGATTGCATTGGGGGCAGCTGTTTTGGGGTCAATGCTGGTCATGTCGACAGCTCAAGCCGAGCCACAACGCGGCTACGGCGGCCAGAGTGATCGCGTCGAGTGCACGAGCAACAACTATCGAATGACCCGCTGCGATGTCAATTGGCGCAGTGCGGATCTGCTTAGGCAGACATCCCAATCGCGCTGCATTAGGGGCCAGACTTGGGGCGTCGATCGCAATGGGCTGTGGGTTGACCGCGGTTGCGGCGGCGTATTCGTCGAAAGTGGACGTGGCGGCCGTGGCGGCTATGGTGGAGGAAATCAGGGCGGCTGGAACCCCGGCCCGAACTGGGATCAGGATATCCGTCTGACTTGTGAGAGCGATGACTATCGCTATCGCATGTGTCAGGTTGATACCGGTCGCGGTGGTGGCGTACGTATCGAGCGTCAGATTTCGAATACGGCCTGCATCGAAGGTCGTACCTGGGGTTGGAACCGCGCCGGTATCTGGGTCAGCGGTGGTTGTGCAGCCGTGTTCCGCGTTGATCGCCGCTGGCGCTGATTGATCACGCGCTAGCATGAGCAAACCAACGCCCACCGCAAGGTGGGCGTTTTTATTGCCATGGATGGCACGTATGTCTGAAATGCAGGAGCGTTTTCAGACAATTGCCATGGATGGCATGGTTGCCTGCAACGCAGGCGCAATTGTGCTTGTTGCGGCGCAGCAATGCCTGCCTCGCAGGAGCACTGCAGACGTTGCGGTGCAGCATGATCGGCTATAGCATTCCGCGCCTTTCCAGGGAACTTGCCATGCGCAGCCACTATTGCGGCCTTATTGATGAGGCGCTGGTCGACCAGACTGTCAGTTTGTGCGGCTGGGTCGACACCGTACGACTGCAGAGTCATGTCGCCTTCGTTGACCTGCGCGACCACGAGGGCATCGTCCAGATCGTCGTTGAGCGCGAGTCCGCAGATGCGTTCAAGCAGGCTGGCGAACTCGGCTACGAGTATTGTGTGCGTGTTGAAGGCAAGGTGCGTCGACGCATTGCCGCGAATGACAAGCTGCGCAGTGGCCAGGTTGAAGTCGTCGGCGAACGCATTGAAATCCTCAACAAGGCCGAAGGCTTGCCATTCGCCCTGCATGAGAACCCGGCCGAGGATACCCGCCTCAAGTACCGCTACCTCGACCTGCGCACCGCCGACATGCAACGCAAGATGCGTTTGCGTACCCGCCTGGTTTCGGCCCTTCGCCACTATCTTGATAGCCGCGGATTCCAGGATATCGAAACACCGATCCTGACCAAGGCCACGCCGGAAGGTGCGCGTGACTATCTGGTGCCGAGCCGCGTGCATGCGGGCGAGTTCTATGCCTTGCCGCAGTCGCCGCAGTTGTTCAAGCAGCTGCTGATGGTGGCCGGCTTCGATCGCTACTACCAGATCGCACGCTGCTTCCGCGACGAAGACCTGCGCGCAGATCGCCAGCCCGAGTTCACCCAGCTCGACATGGAGTTCGCCTTTGTCGGCGAGCGTGACGTCCAGGATGCGGTCGAGGCAATGATCCGGGACGTATTCAAGGAGGTTTCCGATGTCGATCTCGGTGGACCTTTCCCGCGCCTGAGCTATGCCGAGGCGATGACACGTTACGGCTCGGACAAGCCCGATTTGCGCATTGCGCTGGAGCTGGTCGATATTGCCGAGCAAGTCCGCCACGTTGAATTCAAGGTCTTCAACGAACCGGCCAACGACCCGGCTGGCCGGGTCGCCGCTTTGCGTGTTCCGGGCGGTGCCGTGTTCACGCGCAAGCAGATTGATGAGCTGGGTGTTCATGCGGCCAAGTACGGCGCGAAGGGATTGGCCT
The DNA here is from genome assembly GCA_039923515.1 of Dokdonella sp. GTDB lineage: Bacteria > Pseudomonadota > Gammaproteobacteria > Xanthomonadales > Rhodanobacteraceae > Dokdonella. Next base: position 413 of record JBDTCQ010000244.1, on the reverse strand, counting down.
GGTTGCGCGTGGATGATCTGGCCAAGGGCCGCGAGGGCATCAATTCGCCGGTGGCCAAGTTCCTTGACGATGCTGCGCTCAATGGCGTGCTCAAGGCCACCGCTGCGCAGACTGGCGATTTGCTTTTGTTCGGCGCTGGTGTGTGGAAAACGGTGTCGGAGTTCCTCGGTGCCTTGCGCATCAAGGTCGCGCGCGATCTTGGGCTTGTCGAAAACGCCTGGAAGCCGCTCTGGGTCGTCGATTTTCCGATGTTTGAATTCGATGCCGAGGCGAATCGGTTTGTCGCCCTGCATCATCCTTTCACCGCACCGAAGATTGACGATGTCAGCGATCTCAAGGCGAATGCGGCGAACTCGGTGTCGCGTGGTTACGACATGGTTCTCAACGGCAACGAGATTGGCGGCGGTTCGATC
>JBDTCQ010000243.1:0-3092 GCA_039923515.1 Dokdonella sp. | reverse complement strand
GAGGCTGCGCCGCAAGTCACTTTGAAGGACAATTGCGCTTTTCCTCGACAAGCGAAACTGCCATGGACTCCGCAACCCGCGCCCGCTTTGCCGGCGAACTCGACTCGATCCGCGATCAAGGCCTGTTCAAGACCGAACGCATCATTGCCACGCCGCAATCGGCGGAAATCCGCACCACCGATGGCCGCGAAGTCCTCAATTTCTGCGCCAACAATTATCTCGGCCTGGCTGACAACGCGGAAATCATCGAAGCCGCCAAAGCCGCGCTGGATACCCATGGCTTTGGCCTGGCCAGCGTGCGCTTCATCTGCGGCACGCAGGATCTGCACAAGCAGCTCGAAGCGAAGATCTCGGAATTCTTCGGCACCGAGGACACCATCCTCTACACAAGCTGCTTCGACGCCAATGGCGGATTGTTTGAAACCATCCTCTCCGATGAGGATGCGATCATTTCCGACGCGCTCAACCACGCCTCGATCATCGACGGCATCCGCCTGAGCAAGGCCGAGCGCCGCCGCTATGCCAACAGCGACATGGCCGAACTCGAAAAGCACCTGATCGAGACGAAGGGCAAGCGCACGCGCCTGATCGCCACCGACGGTGTGTTCTCGATGGATGGCTTCATCGCCAAGCTCGATGAGATTGTCGCGCTGAAAAAGAAGCACAACGCCCTGCTCATGGTCGATGATTCCCACGCCACCGGATTCGTCGGCAAGACTGGCCGTGGGTCGGCGGAACTGCACGGTGTCATGAATGAGATCGACATCTATACCTCGACCCTCGGCAAGGCCCTTGGCGGCGGCTCGGGCGGCTTTACCACCGGACGCCAGGAAATCATCGACCTGCTGCGCCAGCGCTCCCGCCCGTATCTGTTCTCTAACACGCTGCCACCGCCGCTGGTCGCCGCCAGCCTCAAGGTGTTCGAAATCATCTTGCGCTCGACCGAACTGCGCGACCGCGTCGAAGCCAACGCCCGGCATTTCCGCCAGCGCATGAGTGCGGCCGGCTTCGATCTGAAACCCGGCAATCATCCGATTGTTCCGGTCATGCTCTACGACGCCAAACTCGCCCAGCAATTCGCCAATGCGCTGCTCGAGGAAGGCATCTACGTGATCGGATTCTTCTTCCCGGTCGTCCCGCAAGGCCAGGCGCGCATCCGCACGCAGATGAGTGCGTCACATTCGATTGAACAGATCGATCGCGCGGTGGATGCGTTCATCAAGGTTGGACGGAAACTTGGGGTGATTTGATTCGGGATTTTGTTTTCATTACGCCCCCGCGCACGCAGGGGCCGCGACTCCGCACCTGATGAGGGCGCGTCCTTGGATCGCTGCATCACCTGCATTTTTCAGCGCGCGGTTTCGTGAGAGCGACCTCAGCCGCGATGCTCTTTCTGGCTTCGTTGTTTCACGCCTTGAAGGAGCGTACCGATAACCACAAGACACTTACCTGCACCAGGATATCGGCAGGCTAAATGCGGCCACGACAGATGATGCAAGTGCAGGGCCAAACACTTACGCCAACGCTCGGATCTCATTCGCAGACAGATGCCGCCATGCGCCCGTGACCATGGCGCAGAGACCCCAACCAAGCAATCGACACGCGCGCCAACCGCAAAATCAAAACGGGGCGCATAAGCGCCCCGCAAATTCTGAAACCGGGCTGCCGGTTACGGCCGCCGTTCGAGTGCTGGATCGTTCTTCAGGGTGGGCATCAAATCCTGCTTGGATACACCGAGCAGCAAGAGCATCGGGTTTGATACGAAGATCGATGACAGCGTACCTACAAGAATACCGATCAGCATGATCAGCCCAAAGTTCTCGAGCGCAGGGCCGCCGATGAAATACAGCGCGCCGACGGCGAGCGCGGTGGTCGTGCTGGTCATGATCGTGCGCGACAACGTGGTGTTGATCGAGCGATTGAGAATCTCATTCGCGTCACCCTTGCGCGATGAGCGGAAGATCTCGCGGACACGGTCAAAAACGACAATTGTATCGTTGATCGAGTAACCAATAACGGATAAAACCGCCGCAAGTGCAGGCAGGTCGAACTCCCCGCCCATCAGCGCGAAGACGCCCAAGGTGAATAAGGTGTCATGGATTTCCGTAACCACGGCGGCGACCGCGAATCGCCACTCGAATCGGACCCATAGATAAATTGTGATGCCGATGACAACAAAGATCACCGCGATCATGCCGTTGTCGCGCAACTCCTGACCGACCTGTGCACCGACAAACTCGCTGCCCTTGACGGTGGCATCGTCGCGCTTTGCCTTCAATGCTTTGAGGACTTTCGCGGCAAGCTTGTCGTTGGCCGAGACACTATCACTCTCGGGTGCAGCAGCGCCGTCCGTGCCGGTTGCTGCAGCTGCATCCTTGTCGGCAACGATGCGGATCGCAAAATCATTCGTGCCGCCGAAGGTCTGCACCACGGCGTTGCTGAAACCGCCTTCGGTCAGGGCCGAGCGCACTTCGGCGACCGTTATCGATTTTTCATAGCTGACTTCGACGCTTGTGCCGCCGGTGAAATCAAGTCCGTAGTTGAGGCCTCGAGTGGCCAGGATCGCTATGGCAAGGACCACCAGCGTCGACGCGACGATGACGGCGACCTTGCTCCAGCGCATGAAGTCGATCTTGCTGTTCGGATTGAAAAATTCCATGACTGAATCCTTGAGGTCAGATCGACAGTGACTTGAGCTTGGAGCGACCGTAGATCAGCGCCACAAGAGAATGGGTGCCGGTCACGGCCGTGAACATCGAGGTCAGGATGCCAATTGACAGGGTGATCGCAAATCCGCGAATCGGCCCCGAACCAAAGGTCATCAGGCTGACAGCGGCGATCAGGGTGGTGATGTTGGCATCGAGAATCGTGCTCCAGGCTTTCTCGTAACCGGCGCGGATCGCGGCGAACGGGGTCATGCCCGCGCGCGCCTCCTCACGGATGCGCTCGCAAATCAGCACGTTGGCGTCGACCGCCATGCCGAGGACAAGCACGATACCGGCAATACCGGGCAAGGTCAGCGTGGCTTGGAAGATGCTCAGGATCGCGACGACAAGTACGAGGTTCATCAATAGCGCGAGATCGGCGATGAG
>JBDTCQ010000242.1:0-4592 GCA_039923515.1 Dokdonella sp. | reverse complement strand
GAAAAGCTCAAGGATCGAACGATCTACTACTGGGATGGTGAGGGATTCGCCGCGATCTCGCGTTATGCCGGCTCGCTGATCAAATTGGTGCCCACTGAATGGTGCGTACCAACGTTCGAGATCGATGGCATCAAGATGCTGCCGACTTCGAAGGAATCGCCGTTCGAGGATGCACGGCGCAAGGTTGCCTTGATCGAGCCACGCGGCAAGATCGTGCTTGATACCTGTGGCGGGTTGGGATATTTCGCCGCGTGTTGTCTTGACGCGGGCGTGGCCCGGATCCAGTCGTTCGAGAAGAACGCCGATGTGCTCTGGCTGCGCACCTTGAATCCATGGTCGCCGGATCCCGATGCAGCGACAAGTTCCGGTCGCCTGCAGCTCACGCACGCCGATGTATCTGAGGCCATCACGCAGACCGCCGACAACTCGATCGATGCCCTGCTCCACGATCCGCCGCGATTCGGTATTGCCGGCGAACTCTATTCGCAGGTGTTTTACGATCAACTCGCTCGCGTGCTGCGTCGAGGTGGCCGCCTGTTCCACTACACCGGCAGCCCAAACAAGCTCACCAGCGGCCGCGACGTGCCGCGCGAGGTCAGCAAACGCCTTGAAAAGGCAGGATTCAAAGCTCAACTTGCGCTCGATGGAGTGTTGGCGACACGGCGTTGAGACCCATCGAGTTTTGCTGCGTGGAACCGCCGAAGGTGATTCCACCTTTGACGAAAGTTGCACGGGTATCGGTAAGGCTGAACGTCGTGCGAAAAGCAGGCGTATCCGCCAAACTCAGCATCGTGCAGCTGAATCCGGTTTGTGGATTCCACCCTGCGCGGGTTATCGAACAACAAGGAAATTCCATGAATCATGTCGTCATCTCCAGCTTCGAGAATGTTGAAACGGGTGACATGCAATCGCAGGGCGAATCGATCGCCTTGTTTGATTCCGAAGCATCGGCACGCGCCCATTTCGCGCGTCGGTCATCGCTGCTTGATTCAGCAGTCAAAACCGCGCGGGCGGAAACCCCTGAGGCAAGCTTCATCACCTGGTTGCTGATCCTGCGCATGCCGCTGGACGTCAATGATGTCGACGAGGTGCTGGAGGATCTCGAACTGGTGCTTGAGGAAACCGAAGAGGTCGACGATCCGTTCGGCGAACTGGTTGTTGCCTATGAAGGCTTCAAGCATGTGGGCGAGCGGAAATCCGCTTTCGCGCAGGCCGCGGCGCTCAAGGAGCTCGAAGCCTGGCTGACGTAGGGCAAGCGTCTTGAACGCGCACTAACCGGGCAAATCGCGGAGTTTGAGTCGCTCGGGCCGCAATGCCCCGCTCAAATAGGCGAGCTCGACCATTTCTTCGAAAAAATCGATTCGGTCGCTGGTGCTGAGCTTCAGCCAGCCACGCAGATTTTGTGTTTCTGCGTCGTCAAAGGAATTGCCAGGCGCATCCGGCACATCATGCATACCCTGCTCCCTCTTCACGAATCATCTTCAACTTGGCAATGTCGTCACGATCCTTTGGCCGCCCTCCGATCAACTTCATTGGGATCAAATGTTCGATGCTCGCAACGCGAATCTTTATGCCATCAACGTCCTTGACCGAGGCGTCGCTCATCAGTTACGAGAACTCAATCGGCTCTTCCACAAACAAGTCCAGCGAGCGCAGCGGATTCTTGGGGTCCCATAGCGGAAACACGAGCATGCTGCTTTCCTCGATCCACTTTCGCCGATTTTCCGAAACACAGAATTCTTCGATGGTGATCGGCAAGCGTGGCTGAAAGCCAATGCTCGACAAGACCCTCAATCCACGTCGGCAATTCGCATCCGATAAACCCATGACCAGGTTCAAATCAGCCGTTGCACGCAAATAGCCGTGCAGGATGACGGCAAAGCCTCCGACTACGACATAGTCGATCTCGGCATGAAATAGGGCCTTGAATATCTCCCGGACATTGAACGCCGTCGCGCTTGCCTCTCTGTCGCCTACATGTTCCTTCGATACTCGCCGCCGACATCGTAGAGGGCATGACTGATCTGGCCGAGCGAGTGGGTCTTGACTGCTTCCATCAACGCTTCGAACACGTTCTTGCGCTCGCGGGCGGTGTCTTGCAGATAGGCCAGGCCGTGCCCGCTGTGTTCCGTCGTCCCTTCGTCCGCTTCCGAGGTCGTCGCATTTGCGTGTGATGTTTCACCGCTCGGTGCAAGCATGTTGCGGTTGTTCTGGAAGATCTGCACGTTGGTGATCTGCTGACCTTTCTCGGCCTCGGTCGAACGGATCAGTTCGATCTCGGTAACGATGTCGCCTGCATGCTCCTTTGGCAGGAAAGTATTGACGCCGACCAGTGGCAAGGAGCCATCGTGCTTCTTGTGCTCGTAATACATCGACTCTTCCTGGATCTTGCCGCGCTGATACATCGTATCCATCGCACCGAGCACGCCACCGCGGTCACTGATCGCCTCGAACTCCTTGTAGACCGCTTCTTCCACGATCTCGGTCAGCTTGTCGACAATGAAGCTGCCTTGCCACGGGTTCTCGCAGAAATTGAGGCCAAGCTCCTTGTTGATGATCATCTGGATCGCCACCGCACGGCGCACGCTCTCCTCGGTCGGCGTGGTGATCGCCTCGTCGTAGGCATTGGTGTGCAGCGAGTTGCAATTATCGAACAGCGCATACAGCGCCTGCAGGGTGGTACGGATATCGTTGAACTGGATTTCCTGCGCGTGCAGCGAGCGACCCGACGTCTGGATGTGGTACTTCATCATCTGGCTGCGCTCGTTGGCGCCGTAGCGCTCGCGCATCGCGCGGGCCCAGATGCGCCGGGCAACGCGGCCAATGACGGTGTATTCCGGATCCATGCCGTTGGAGAAGAAGAAGCTCAGATTCGGCGCGAAATCATCGATGCGCATGCCGCGGGCAAGGTAATACTCGACGATGGTGAAACCGTTGCTCAGGGTGAAGGCGAGCTGGCTGATCGGATTCGCACCGGCTTCGGCAATGTGATAACCGGAGATTGAAACCGAGTAGAAATTGCGCACCTTCTCGTTGACGAAATACTGCTGGATGTCACCCATCATGCGCAGGGCGAATTCGGTCGAGAAGATGCACGTGTTCTGGGCCTGATCCTCTTTCAGGATATCGGCCTGGACGGTGCCACGCACCGAGCGCAGCGTGTCCGCCTTGATCCGCGCATAAGTGGCGGCATCCACGAGCTGATCGCCGCAGATACCGAGCAAGGCGAGGCCAAGGCCATTATTGCTGGGTGGAAGTTCGCCGGAATACGTTGGACGTTCGCGACCTTCAAAAAACTTCGCGATCTTCTTCTCGGCTTCCTTCCAGCGCTTGTCGTCTTCCTTGAGATACAACTCGATTTGCTGATCGATCGCCGTGTTCATGAACATCGACAGGATGATCGGTGCCGGCCCGTTGATCGTCATCGAAACAGATGTGGTCGGCGCACACAGGTTGAAGCCCGAGTAGAGCTTCTTCATGTCATCGAGCGTCGGCACGTTGACGCCCGAGTTGCCGATCTTGCCGTAAATGTCCGGGCGCGGTGCCGGATCCTCGCCGTAAAGGGTGACCGAATCAAACGCGGTGGAGAGGCGCACGGCGGGCTGGCCGACGCTGAGATAATGGAAACGGCGATTGGTGCGCTCGGGGGTACCTTCACCCGCAAACATGCGGATCGGATCCTCGCCGGTGCGGCGATACGGATAGACGCCGCCCGTGTAGGGATAACTGCCCGGAAGGTTTTCTTTCTGCAGGAAAACGAGAAGCTCGCCCCAGGATTTGTAGGTCGGCGCGGCGATCTTCGGGATCTTCTGGTGTGACAGCGACTCGCGATAGTTCTCGACCTTGATCGCCTTGCCACGCACCTCGTATTCGGTGAACTCCTCCGTAATCGATTTGAGGCGCTGCGGCCATTCGCGCAACAGACGCAGCGAGTCGGATGACAGCGCCTGGATCGCATCGTTGTAGCGTTGGCGTAAAAGAGCCGGGATTTGGGATCCGGGATTTGAGGTTCGCAGAAGCGCATCTGCGTAGAGCCCGAGCGCTTGCGGCAGATCTGGATCCTCCAGCACACTCAACGCCGTCCACAAGGACTGCGCGCGATCGGCAATTTCGGACTGCTTTTCGATTTCACCATTGATGCCCCTGCCCTGCTCGGCAATCTCGGCAAGATAGCGAACTCGTGCACCAGGAATCAGCACAGTCGCCCGCGGCTCTTTCAGTGAAGTGTCGAGATCTGGCTTCCAGTCGAATGCGCCTTCGTTGCCGAGCTTGAGTTTCTCCCGCAACAACCGGCACAAATTCACAAACATCCAGGTAATACCCGGATCGTTGAACTGACTGGCGATGGTCGGATAGACCGGCACGTCTTCATCCTTGAGCTGGAATTTCACACGATTGCGCTTCCATTGCTTGCGCACATCGCGCAGTGCATCCTCGGCACCGCGCTTGTCGAACTTGTTGAGCACGATCAGCTCGGCGAAATCGACCATATCGATCTTCTCGAGCTGGCTGGCTGCGCCGTAGTCGCTGGTCATCACGTACATGGGGAAGTCGACTAGGTCGACGATTTCCGAATCCGACTGGCCGATACC
>JBDTCQ010000241.1:0-5099 GCA_039923515.1 Dokdonella sp. | reverse complement strand
AATGCGCGGCTCTGATGCGGGGTGGAGCAGTCTGGCAGCTCGTCGGGCTCATAACCCGAAGGTCGCAGGTTCAAATCCTGCCCCCGCTACCAGGTTTCCAGCGAAGGGCCGCCACGGCGGCCCTTCTGCCGGAAAAGCGCAGGATGCGCGATCACCGATGCCGGAGTGGCAAGACAACGGTGAATTCTGGAATGGGCCTTGCGCCCATTTTTTTTTGGCGAATTTTGCAGCGGGATCACGAAGCGCAGTGACGAACGAGAAACTCAATGAACTTCTGACTCCGCTGGTCACCGACCTCGGCCTGGAATTTGTTGGCATCGAGTTCAGCCCGAGCCGAGGCAGCAGTCTGTTGCGCGTCTTCATTGATGCGCCGGAGCGCCCGGTCACGGTTGAGGATTGCGAGCGCGTGAGTCGCGAAATTTCTGCGTTGATGGATGTCAATGATCCGATCGAAGGCCGCTACACGCTCGAGGTTTCGTCGCCCGGCATTGATCGACCGTTGTTCACGATCGAGCATTTTGTTCGATTCATCGGCAGCGAGGTCAAGCTCAGTGTCGCCCTGGCAATCGACGGACGGCAGCGCTTCCAGGGGTTGATCAAGGCTGTCGAAGGAGATCGCATCCAGCTCGATCAGGACGGCAAGGACGTGCAGATCGCGCACGCCAACATCGTCAAGGCAAAGCTGGTGCCGGATTACGCAGCGTTGGGTTATTCCGCAGCGCCGAAGAAAGATGAGAACACCGGATCGCGCAAGCGCGGGCCGAAACACAAGTGAGGCTGCCGCGGCAGTCGCTCAGGAGTTGACGAGATGAGCAAAGAACTATTGCTGGTGGTCGATGCGGTAGCCAACGAGAAGGGTGTCCCCAAGGACGTCATCTTCGAGGCCATGGAAGCAGCACTCGCGTCAGCGGCGAAAAAGCGCTATCCCGCTGAGGAAGTGCTCGCACGCGTTTCGATCGACAAGCACTCCGGCGAATACGAGACGTTCCGGCGCTGGGAAGTGGTTGCCGATGACGTCGTCATGGAGTCGCCGGATTGGCAGGTTCGCCTGATGGACGCTGTTGACGTCAAGTCAGACAGTGAAGTCGGTGAATTCATCGAGGAACAAATCGAGAATCCCGAGTTCGGCCGCATCGCGGCGCAGGCGGCCAAGCAGGTCATCGTGCAACGTGTGCGTGAAGCCGAGCGCGCGCAGATTGTCGAAGCCTATGCGGATCGCGTCGGTGAGCTGATCACCGGTATCGTCAAGCGCGTTGAACGCGGCAACCTGTACATTGATCTGGGTGGCAACGCCGAAGCCTACATCGCGCGCGACAAGTCGATTCCGCGTGAGGCCGTGCGCGCCGGCGACCGTGTGCGTGGCTATCTGTACGAAGTGCGCTCGGAACCCCGCGGGCCGCAGCTTTTCATCTCGCGTACCGCGCCGGAATTCATGATCGAGCTGTTCAAGCTCGAAGTGCCCGAAGTGGGTCAGGGCCTTGTCGAAATCAAGGGTTGCGCGCGTGATGCCGGCGACCGCGCCAAGATCGCCGTGCTTGCGCATGATCATCGTACCGATCCGATCGGTGCGTGCATCGGCATGCGCGGTTCGCGCGTGCAGGCGGTGTCGAATGAACTCAATGGCGAGCGCATCGATATTGTGCTGTGGAACGACAATAACGCCCAGTTTGTCATCAATGCGATGGCGCCGGCGGAAGTGCAGTCGATCATCGTCGATGAGGAAAAGCACTCGATGGACATCGCGGTGGCCGAGGACAAGTTGTCCCAGGCGATCGGTCGCGGTGGCCAGAACGTGCGTCTGGCAAGCAAGTTGACCGGCTGGCAACTCAATGTGATGACGGCCGATCAGGTTCGCGAAAAAAGCGAGAGCGAACAGGAAACCGCACGCGCCCTGTTTGTCGACAAGCTTGAGGTCGACAACGAGATCGCCCAGATCCTGGTCCAGGAGGGCTTCTCAACGGTCGAGGAAATCGCCTATGTGCCGACCGCTGAGCTGCTTGCGATTGACGGCTTTGATGAGGACATTGTCGAGGAACTGCGCGCCCGTGCGCGTGATGCCTTGTTGACCGATGCCTTGGCGGTCGAGGAAGGAATCGAGGAAAACAAGCCCGCTGACGATTTGCTCGAAGTCGAGTCGATGGACGAAGCGCTGGCTTACGAGTTGGCCCAGCACGGCATCGTGTCGCGCGAGAATCTGGCCGACCTGGCCACCGATGAGCTGATCGAACTGGCAATTGAAGGCGTCGATGAAGAGCGCGCGGCAGCACTGATTATGGCAGCACGCCACACCTAGCCTCGGATACAACCACTGTCGCGGGCGTAACCCGCGACGGAGCGTAACGAGAGTTTGGCAATAGCGGGCAGGTCAGGAGTAGAGAAAATGTCGGACGTAACAATCAAGCAATTGGCCACAGTTCTGGCCACACCGGTGGATACGTTGCTCGCGCAACTGGCCGAGGCCGGGATGAGTTTCTCCGACCCGGAGCAATCAATCAGCAGCACCGAAAAGGTCAAGTTGCTCGGCTTTCTGCGCCGCAATCATGGCAAGCGCGAAGCCGTCGGAGAAGATAGTTCGCCGCGCCAGGTCACCCTCAAGCGCCGCACCGTCAGCGAGTTGACGGTCAATCCGGGGCAGCGTGGCGCTGTAGCCAAGACGGTCAATGTCGAGGTTCGCCAGAAGCGGACCTACGTCAAGCGCAGTGTGGTCGAGGATCAGGGCAAGTCAATCGATCCCGAGCGCGAGGATGCATTGCGCAAGCTCGAGGAATCCCAGGCCAAGCGGGATGCCGAGGATCAGGTGCGCCAAGAGGCCGACCGCCGACGTCAGGAAGAAGATTCGAAGATCAAGGCGGCTGAAGAAGATAAGCGCAAGGCCGAAGAAGCCGCGCGCGCTGCTGCCGAATCGATTGCCGCACCCGCTAAACCTGCCGCGGTGGAAGCGCCGCGCGCGTTTACGCCGAAGGTCGCCTCGGCACCCGCGGAAGCGCCAGTCGAACGAGCGCGCCGCCCCGATGATCGCGCGCCTGCTGCGGAAGGAGCGAGCCGTCACGGAAAACCCAAGCACGCGAGTACTCATCGCGGCCGCGAAGGTGACAGTGCGCCACCGTCGAAAAAATATTTTGGCAACGAATTGCATCTCTCGCAGGAGGGCAGCGCGCGCCGCACCGGGCGCAAGAAGGTGCGTTCGCGTCCTGCAGAACCATCGCGGACCTCAGGTACGCATGGCTTCTCGCGTCCGTCGGCACCGGTTGTGCGCGAGGTCGAGATTGGCGAGACGATCAGCGTCGCTGATCTGGCCCAGCGCATGGCGGCCAAGGGTGCAGAAGTGGTCAAGACCCTGTTCAAGATGGGCGTCATGGTGACCATCAACGAGGTCATCGACCACGATACGGCTCAACTTGTTGTCGAGGAGTTTGGCCACACGGCAGTCAAGGCTTCGGCGAACGATGCCGAGGTCCATCTGCTCGCACACGCCGAGACCACGGGCAACGCCGAGTCGCGGCCGCCGGTGGTCACTATCATGGGCCACGTCGACCACGGCAAGACCTCGCTGCTGGACACGATCCGTCGAACCAAGGTTGCGACCGGCGAAGCCGGTGGCATTACCCAGCATATCGGTGCCTACCACGTCGAAACTCCGAAGGGCGTCATCACCTTCCTCGATACGCCGGGCCACGCCGCATTCACTTCAATGCGCCAGCGCGGTGCGCAGGCCACGGACATCATCATCCTCGTCGTCGCCGCTGACGATGGCGTGAAACCGCAAACGATCGAAGCGATCAAACACGCGCGTGCCGCCAAGGTGCCGCTGATCGTCGCGATGAACAAGATGGACAAACCGGAAGCGAATCCGGACAACGTCAAGCAGGGTCTGGCCCAGCACGAAGTGATGTCCGAGGATTGGGGTGGTGACGTTCAGTTCGTGCCAGTCTCGGCGAAGGCGGGTACCGGAATTGATGATCTGCTCGAAGCGATTTCGCTGCAGGCCGAGGTCATGGAACTGAAGGCCGTGCGTGAAGGACGAGCCTCCGGTGCGGTCATCGAGTCGAGTCTCGACAAGGGTCGCGGCCCGGTTGCGACCGTGCTCGTCCAGCAAGGCACCTTGAAGAAGGGCGACTTCGTCGTCTGCGGCGTCGAGTATGGTCGTGTGCGCGCGCTGTTCGATGAAAGCGGCAAGCAGGTCGATGAAGCAGGTCCGTCGATTCCGGTTCAGTTGCTCGGTCTTTCCGGCGTGCCGGAAGCAGGTGATGACTTTGTGGTCGTTGCCGACGAGCGCCTGGCCAAGGATGTCGCCAGCCAGCGTGACGCCACGCGCCGCGATATCCGTCTGGTCGCCGCCGCTGGCAACCGCATGGAGGACGTGCTTGCGCAGATGGGCCAGAGCGAGGAGCAGTTGTCGCTCAATCTCGTCATCAAGGCCGATGTGCAGGGCTCGGTCGAGGCATTGCGCCAGTCGCTGACCGCGCTCAGCAACGACATGATCAAGATCAACGTGATTTCGTCCGGTGTCGGTGGTATCACCGAATCCGACGCCACACGCGCGGCCTCGTCGAAAGCCACGATCATCGGTTTCAACGTGCGTGCCGATGCCGCTGCTCGTCGCGTTGTTGAAACAAGCAATCTCGATCTGCGTTACTTCTCGATCATCTATGACGTGATCGATCAGGTGAAGCAGGTCGCAACCGGATTGCTCGGTGTCGAGATCCGCGAAGAAATCATCGGCACAGCCGAGGTGCGCGATGTATTCCGTTCGTCGAAGTTTGGCGCGGTCGCGGGCTGCATGGTCATCGAGGGTACGGTCAAGCGCAACAAGCCGATCCGCGTTCTGCGTGACAGTACGGTGATCTTCGAGGGCGAACTCGAATCGCTGCGCCGCTTCAAGGAGCTGGTTGACGAAGTCCGCAACGGTACCGAGTGCGGTATCGCCGTCAAGCAGTACAACGACGTCAAGCCGGGCGACCAGATCGAGTGCTTCGAGCGTATCGAAGTACAGCGCACGCTGTAAGGGCCGGGAATCGGGAATGGAGAATCGGGAATAGGTAAAAGCCGCTTCCCGCTTCTCTGCTCCAAACCTACTCCCCATTCCCGTTTCTCTATTC
>JBDTCQ010000240.1:0-4896 GCA_039923515.1 Dokdonella sp. | reverse complement strand
CGGTGTGTCGATCACGCGTTCGGGGCCAAATTTGTCGAGCAGACCCTGAGTGGCGCGGAACACGCCGCCGTTGACGCCAACATCTTCGCCGAGCACGACCACGCTGGGGTCGTGCTGCATTTCCCAGGCGAGGGCCTGGGTGACTGCTTCGATCAGGGTGATTTGAGCCATGGTATGAGTTCGTCAGTAGTGCATTGGATGATTGGTTTGAATCGATGTCGCGTTACCACGCGCATTGCATGTCCTTCGTAGGAAGCCGCTTCAGCCGCGATGCTTTTTAAAGTGAATCAAAGCAAGAGCATCACCGCTGAAGCCGTTTTCTACAAAAAGACAGGTATCAGCCGCGCTTCTCGCCGGCGATCGCTTCGGCGCGTTGCGCAATCAGGTCGGGCGGCAATTCGGCATAGGTGTAATCAAACATCGATTCAATCGGCTGGGTCTTGGTCTCGAGATAGGCGTTGACTTCGCTATCGGCGTATTTCGAGCACTGCTCCTTGAGCGCGATTTCCTCTTCCTCGGTCCAGGCGTTGAGGGCCATCAGGTAGGCCTTCATGCGTCGCAGCGGTTCGCGTGCCCAAGCCTCCTTGACCTCCTGATCGGGACGGTAGCGACGAGCGTCATCGGCGGTGGTGTGATCGGACAGTCGATAGGTCACTGCCTCGATGACCATGCCGCCATGTCCGTTGCGGGCGCGCTTGAGGGCGTGATCCATGGCGTAACGCATGCCGATCAGGTCATTCCCATCCACCTGGATACATTCGAGACCGGCCGCGATGCCTTTCTGGGCGAGAGTCTTGGCACCGGTCTGCGCGTTGCGCGGTACCGAGATGGCCCACTGGTTGTTGACGATCACAGCGACCAGCGGCAGGTTCATCGCGCCAGCGACATTGATCGCGCTGTTGAAATCGGCCTTGGACGAACCACCGTCGCCGATCGTGCAGACCGCTACGCGCGGCTCCTTGCGGATCTTGAATGCGAGTGCTGCGCCAGCGGCATGCAGACACTGCGTACCGATCGGCACACACCAGGCAAAGTCGTGCGCGGGGCCGGAGAAATCGTTGCCGCGCTCGTCGCCTCCCCAGTACATCAGCAGCTCGCGCGGCTTCACCCCACGATGAAACTGCACGCCGTACTCGCGGTAGCTGGGGGCGAAGCAATCGTCTTCCTGCATCGCGCTGCCGATGGCCAGATAAGTGGCCTCATGGCCGAGACAGGGGGCGTAGGTGCCGAGCTTTCCGGTGCGCTGCAAGGCGATCGCCTTGGCATCGAAAATGCGCACCATGAACATTTCCTGGTAGAGCTTGACCAGTTGCCGGGTGTCGCGGGCGAAGGCGGGCAGATCATCACGGACGAGCTTGCCATCGGCATCCATGAACTGCAGGTATTCAATCTCAAACGTGGCGGCTATTGGCACGGAATTCTCCACTGGATCGCGCTTCGAAACGACAGCGCATGCAGGCCTTCGAAAGACCGGAGGTTTTCAGTTGTCGTCGCTGCATGCCGTCGGCATTGCCGATCGGCCGCCGGGCGCGGTGCGAACATATCTTGCGGAATCCGGATCCAGTGCCGGACGGCTCGATATTGCGCCGTATTGTGTCCCGGTGTCGCGATATTACCCGCACTTGATACCAAGCGGCGCTCTGGCGCGCAAGGCTCACCGCAGCAAACCCGCTCTAACATTGGGGCTGGCGAACCGCACAGACGTCCGGTAGCGTGGGCTTTCAGCCCCTGCACACACATGAACCAATATGGAAAACCGACGCGACCTCGAACAAGGCATCCAGGTCGATCTGCGCGATCGCCAGAATTACGGCGGCTATCTGCAACTGGACACCCTGTTGTCCGCGCAAAAGCCGCTCAGCGACCCCCCGCATCACGACGAAATGTTGTTCATCGTCCAGCATCATGTCAGCGAACTCTGGATGAAGCTGATCATTCACGAATTGCGCTCGGCGACCGCGCTGCTCGCGGCCGATCAGACAGATTCATGCCTGAAGATCCTCGCCAGGGTCAAGCAGATCCAGCGTCAGTTGTTCGAGCAGTGGGCCGTGCTCGAAACCCTGACTCCGACCGAATACCAGCAATTTCGTCATGTGCTCGGTCCGGCATCGGGGTT
This sequence comes from Dokdonella sp., assembly GCA_039923515.1. GTDB lineage: Bacteria > Pseudomonadota > Gammaproteobacteria > Xanthomonadales > Rhodanobacteraceae > Dokdonella. The sequence continues at coordinate 2,780 of JBDTCQ010000240.1, read as the reverse complement.
CCAGTCACAGCAGTACCGCATGATCGAGTTCCTGCTCGGCAACAAGAATGCCGACATGCTTGCGGTGTTCAACCACGATCCCGCCCGCCAGGCCGAGTTGCGCGCTGTGCTTGAGGCGCCGAGTCTGTATGACGAATTCCTTCGCCATCTGGCCCGCGCCGGCCATGCGATTCCGGCGGATTGTGTCGAGCGCGACTGGTCGCTGCCGCATCGGCGCCGCGACGACCTGGTGCCGGTGTTCAAGCGGATCTACGAGAACGCCGACGAGTTCTGGTCGGAATACCACTTCTGCGAGCAACTGGTCGATGTCGAGGAGTCGTTCCAGCTCTGGCGCTTCCGTCACATGAAGACCGTCGAACGCATCATCGGCCACAAGCGCGGCACAGGTGGATCCTCGGGTGTTGGATTCCTCAAGAAGGCGCTCGACCTGACCTTTTTCCCCGAATTGCTTGAAGTGCGCACGGTGATCGGTACCTGAGCGACAAGCGGCTCATGCTGCATTGCAGCAGTCGAATGACTATTTGACGCCACTGGCCGCGTCGGTAATCCTCGCCCGGTTTAACAATGTTCATCGACGGAGAACTGCATGAGCGGTAATGCGACATCGGCAACACTTGAGGATCATCCACCCGAATTCCCGCAGCTCATGGGACATCCGAAACCGCTGTGGATGTTGTTCATGGCAGAGTTTTGGGAGCGATTCGCGTTCTATGGCATTCGTTGGGCGATGGTCCTGTACATCGTCGCCCAGTTCCACGGTGGCGAAGCCTCCGGCGAAAAGCCGGCCAGTGAGCTCTACGGTGCCTATCTCGCCCTCGTCTATGCAGGCGCGATTTTCGGCGGCTACATTGCTGACAAGCTGATCGGTCACCAGCGCTCCATCCTGCTCGGCGCGGTCATCATGGCCAGCGGCCTGTTCCTGCTTGCCTCGCCAACCGAGACAATGTTCAAGCTCGGCCTGGCCACCGTGATTGTCGGCAACGGCCTGTTCAAGCCGATTATTTCCACCCTGGTCGGCAAACTCTATGCGCAGGGCGACGAGCGTCGCGATTCCGGATTCACCATCTTCTACATGGGCATCAACATGGGTGCCCTGATTGCACCGGTGATCACCCAATACCTGGCCAAGAAAATGTTTGGCATCGAAGGTATGCCGGCCTACAAAATTGTCTTCATGTCGGCTGGGGTGGGCATGATCCTGAGCCTGGTCTGGTTCTGGTTTGGTCGCCGACAGCTCAAGGGCATCGGCATGCATGCCGCGCACCAGGCGGGTTTGCGCAATGTTTCGCTGGTTCTGCTCGGCGGCGTCGCGATCGGAATACCGGTCTTCTACGCGCTGCTGACGATTGATGCCACGGTCCTGCAGTACATTCTGATGGCCTTGTTCGTGGTCCCGGCCGTGATGCTGTTTCGCGAAGGTGCGCGCGGAGGCAACGTCTCGCGCGACAAGGTGATCGCGATGCTGACGATTTTTGTCTTCAACGTGCTGTTCTGGATGTTCTTCGAGCAGGCTGGCAGTTCGTTCAACTTCCTCGCCGACAAGATCGTCAATCGCGACATTGGTATGGTCGGCTTGTTCAATGCGATGGCCGGCACCAACGACTTCCCGGTGTCCTGGTTCCAGTCGGTGAACTCGGTGGCGATCATCGTGCTGGCGCCGATTCTGGCCTGGCTGTGGGTGCGCATGGGCAAGAACAATCCGACCATTCCACGCAAATTCGGTCTCGGCCTGATCTTCAACGGCCTCGCCTTTCTGCTCCTGATGGTGGCGCTCAAGAGCATGGTCGACGATGCCGGCAAGATCCCGTTCTGGACCCTGATCGCGGTCTATGTGATCCAGTCGGTCGGTGAGCTCTGTCTGTCACCCATCGGTCTGTCGATGACGACCAAGCTGGCCCCGGCCAAGCTGACCGGTTTCGCCATGGGCTGCTGGTTCCTGTCGATTGCCATCGGCAACAATCTGGCTGGAATATTTGCCGGTCAGGTCAGCGGCGAAGGTGGCATGACCGTCGCATCGGCGCACGCGGGTTACACCTTCGGCTTCTACGCCCTGGTTGGCGCGGGTGTATTGTTGTTCCTGATCGCCCCACTGATCCAGAAATGGATGCACGGCGTCAAATGAGTTCAGGATGGACTCGTCCCGAGAAGGCAGCGAGTGCCTCGATCGGGATGAGGCGAAGGTAATGAAAAAATCCGCAGTCTCGAAAGAGCTGCGGATTTTTGTTTTGGGATCTGACGATGCTCGACCGCTTTCCAGGCAATCCTGCATTCAAGGCATCGGACCTTGTTCTCCCCATCCTGGCAAGCGCCTTCGGGCGCGACGCCCTTTCACCACGAATCAAAGTTACGAGCATCGCGCCTGAAGGCGCTTCCTGCGGACAGCAGGGGCTGCCGCCAATCAAAGGGTGAGCAACTCACCTCTATTCCCTCAGCGCATCGACTCGGACAGCTCGGCCTTCCACAAGGTATCGAGAATCCGCGCCAGCCATTGGCGCTCTTCAGCATCGAGGTGGGCGAGCAGGCGTTGCTCGTGCTCGAGCGCCAGCGGCGCAACCTGGTCGTAAATCCTCCAGCCCTGGTCAGACAATCGCAGCACGGACTGGCGCTTGTCATGGCGAGCCGTGCCGCGTTCAATGAGACCCTTTTTGAGCATGCGCGCCACGGCCCGGCTGACCGCGACCTTGTCCATCGCCGTGCGCTCGGCGACTTGGCGGGCCGAGATGTCCGCGCGGTAACCGAGCACGGCCATGGCGCGCCATTCGGTCACCGAGAGGTCGAAG
>JBDTCQ010000239.1:0-10684 GCA_039923515.1 Dokdonella sp. | reverse complement strand
TCTCGCGGCCGATATGCCAGAACTCCTTGAGATCGGCGTACTTCGAATCTTTCGCCGTTTCCACGCCGAACGGCGTGTAGCCGCGCGCGCCGCCGCTGCCGGCAAGGTGGTATTTCCGCTTGACCGCGTCTGGCAGAGCGAAGAACGCCTGGAATGCCTGGTAGGCCGCATCGATATCGGCCTTCGGAATCCCGTGGCCGCTGATGCAGCAGAAGCCAAATTCCCGATAGGCGGCACCAAGTTCGGCGACAAAGGCATCGCGCTCGCTGTCGTAGCGGCGAATATCGAGGGTGGGAACATGTTTCATCGGCAATTTCCTGACCCCGCCGGAGGCTGGCGGGAATCGATAATGGAGGATCCGGCTACGAACTCAATGGACGCGTTCGAATACGGCTTGCGCAATTATTCCACGAGCGCTCAGGAAACGCGCGTCTGTGCGTCGCGCACCGCTGCGGCCAGCTCGTCGACGAGTCGGGCGACCAGATCGGCATCAACTGCCTCCACCGTGACCCGGACCAGCGGCTCGGTGCCGGAGGGACGCAGGACAACTCGGCCGTGACCGGCCAGTTGCGCCTGGACGACGGCAAGAACGCGCTGCACTTCGGCATCAGCGACCAGGGCCTTGCCTCCGCTGGCGCGGATATTGACGGTGGTTTGCGGAAATCGGGGCATGCTTGCAGCCATTTCTGCCAGGGTACGACCGCTGCGCGCCAGCGCTTCGAGCACCTGCAGCGCGCTGACGATGGCATCACCAGTCGAGACCCGATCGAGGCAGAGGATGTGGCCGGAAGTCTCGCCACCGAGCACGCCCGAGTGTTCGCGCAATGCCTGCATCACGTAGCGGTCACCAACCTGGGTGCGCATGAACGGAATACCGATCGAGGCCATGGCCTGTTCAAGGCCGTAGTTGCTCATCAGCGTACCGACCAGCGGGCCATTCAGGCGACCCTGTGCATGCCAATCCAGGGCGAGGATGTAGAGCAATTCGTCGCCATCGACGATGCGGCCGGTGTGATCGACCATCTGCAGCCGATCGCCGTCACCATCGAAGGCAATACCGATATCCGCACCAACCTCAACGACCGTGCGGCTCAAGGCAGCCGGGCTGGTCGATCCGCAGTCGCGGTTGATATTCAGGCCGTCTGGACGGTTGCCGATCGCAGTGACGGCGGCGCCGAGCTCACTGAACATCTTCGGCGCGATCTGATAAGTCGCTCCGTGCGCGCAATCGATGACGATATGCAGGCCGTGCAGATTGAACGAACGTGACACCGTCGACTTGCAGAATTCCAGATAGCGCGCCGAAGCATCATCGATGCGCACGGCCTTGCCGATGGCGTGCGAATCGACGGTCGTGAACGTCTGCTCCAGCTCCGCCTCAATCGCCAGCTCGACGGCATCGTCGAGTTTCTCGCCGATCGCCGAGAAAAACTTGATGCCATTGTCCTGATAGGGATTGTGCGATGCGCTGATGACGATACCGGCATCGACGCGCATCGATCGGGTCAGGTAGGCAACCCCGGGAGTCGGCATCGGCCCGAGCAGACGCACATCCGCACCCGCCGCAAGCAAACCTGCTTCGAGCGCGGATTCCAGCATGTAGCCGGAAACACGCGTGTCCTTGCCGATCAGCACCACGGGCTTTTCAGCGCTTCCCTGCTGGAGCACCTTGCCCATCGCCCGACCGAGCCTGAGCATGAACTCGGCCGTGATCGGCCACTCTCCAACACGGCCACGAATGCCGTCGGTACCGAAGTAGCGACGGCCGCTCATGAGCGGCCGTCCGGGATTTGAAATTCGGGATCCGGGATTCGGTCAGTAACACCGGAATTCTTCACCAATCTGCACGTTTGCGGCAGCGTGTCTTTCCGAATCCCGAATCCCGAATCTCGAATCTCGGCCCCCATCAATCCCCCATCTGCTTCTGACGATGCTCCCAGCGTTCCTGGGCGTCGAGACAGAGGGTAGCGATCGGGCGGGCATCGAGGCGATCAAGGCCGATATCCTCGTCGGTTTCCTCGCAGTAGCCGTAACGGCCTTCCTCAATGCGCTTGAGCGCCTTGTCGATCTTCGAGATAAGCTTGCGATAGCGATCGCGCGTGCGCAATTCAAGCGAGTTTTCGGTTTCGCGCGTGGCACGCTCGGCCTCATCGCCTACATCGCGGACTTCGTCTCGCAGGTTTTCAATGGTCTGCTTCGATTCCTCGACCAGATCCTCACGCCAGCTTTGAAGCTTGCGGCGGAAATATTCGAGGTGTTGAGGATTCATGTACTCCTCGTTTGCCGAGGGGCGATATGGAGTCGGCAGATCGACGACCGTGTTGGTCGGCAGCGCATAGCGGCCGTCCTGCATGGTCACGCCTTTCAGTTTTATTGTTGAAAGCGTCTTTGTCTTTGGCTTTGCGCTTGCCTTGGATGCAGCGGCTGTTGCGGTGTTGGTTTCAATCACGGATGCATGGGTGTTCTTTGGGGAATGAGGAGCAGGCTTGCTGGCCTTGCTGGCTTTCGTTGGCGCGGGTGGTTTGACCGCTACCGGTTTTACGGCTGCCGGTTTTGCCGGGAGCTTTTTCGATTCAACGTTGCGAGCGGCCACCTTGCTTGTGGATGCACTCGACTTGCCGGCCTTGACCGGAGCAGCTGGTTTGCTGACTTTGCTTGCCGCCGCAGACTTTTTCGGCGTCAGGACTTTCTTGCTGACGACCTTGGCTTTCGATTTCGCTGGCACTGGAGGTTTGGCCTTGATTGTCGGCTTGGGTGGGGCCTTCTTGACCGACTTGGCCGCAACCTTCGGCTTCGCCACAGCCTTGGCTGTCGGCTTCGCGCGTGCGACCACCTTGCTCGATTTGGCAATGGATTTGGATTTTTGCGTCGATTTCGCCATTTCCGTCCTTACTCCATCCTGACCTTGTGACTCGGCGGCGGCGTGTTATAGCCTAAGTACCCGCCCCCGGCAACCGCTGCCCATTGCGTTTCGGCCGGCGCCCCAGTGCGAACATCACCTTTATCATCGTGTCCCGTCTCATCCTCTCATTGCTGACGCTCTACAAGCGCTTCATCAGTCCATTGCTCGGAGCGCGCTGTCGCTTCCATCCGAGCTGTTCGGATTATGCCCGCATTGCCGTTGCGCGATTCGGCAGTGCGCGGGGATCGTGGCTGGCGATCAATCGCCTGCTGCGCTGCCAGCCGATGTGCGATGGCGGAATCGATCCGGTGCCTGCAGAATTCAGTTGGCGACCGTTCTTGCGCGAAAATACCCACTCTGGACATGACCATGAATGACTGGCTGATCACGAACGCCCATCTCGTCAACGAAGGCCGTCGCTTTGAGGCCGACATCCGCGTGCGCAATGGACGCATTGAGCGAATCGATGCGCAGATTGCGGCCGAGCCCAACGAACGGGTATTCGACGCGGCCGGTCGCTGGCTGTTCCCCGGCATGATCGATGACCAGGTGCATTTCCGTGAGCCCGGCCTCGAGCACAAGGCGAATATCGAATCGGAATCACGCGCTTGCATCGCTGGAGGCATCACCAGCTTCATGGAAATGCCGAACACCAAGCCGCCCGCAGTCAACCGCGAAGCGCTCGAAGCCAAGTACGAGCGTGGTCGTGTTTCCTCGCGCGCCAATTATGCGTTCTACCTCGGCGCAACCAACGACAATCTTGAGGACATCCGTACGCTTGATCCGAAGGCGGCACCCGGCATCAAGGTGTTCATGGGTGCGTCGACCGGCAACATGCTGGTCGACAATCCGGCCACGCTCGATGCGATCTTCCGTGAAGCACCGACGCCGATCATCACCCACTGCGAAGACACACCGATGATCAGCGCCAACGAGGCGCAGGCGCGTGAGCGTTGGGGTGATGACATCCCGGCCGATCAGCATCCGCTGATCCGCTCGCGTGAGGCTTGCATCAAGTCGACCGAACTGGCGATCAGCCTGGCGCGCAAGCACGGAACGCGCCTGCATGTGCTGCATATCTCGACGGCGGATGAGCTGGCCTTGTTTACGCCGGGACCGATCAGCGGCAAGCGCATCACGGCCGAGACTTGCGTGCATTTCCTGCATTTCAGTGCGGAGGATTACGCGCGCCTCGGCCATCGCATCAAGTGCAACCCGGCAATCAAGATGGCCAGCGATCGGGAGGCGATCATCAAGGCCTTGGCGGAGAGTCGCATCGATGTACTGGCCACCGATCACGCGCCCCATCTGGTCGACGAGAAGGCGCGCGCGTACACCAGCGCGCCGTCCGGCCTGCCGCTGGTGCAGTACGCGCTGCAGGTTGCACTGGAGCGCGTGTTTGCCGGTCAGCTGACCGTTGAGCGTCTGGTCGAATCAGTCACGCATGCCCCGGCGACTTTGTTCAATGTGCATGAGCGCGGCTTCCTGCGTGAGGGTTTTCATGCCGATCTGGTCATCGTCGATCCAAATCGTCCGCATACGGTCGTCCCGGCAGAAATCCTCTCCAAGTGCGGCTGGTCGCCGTTCGAGGGCGAGACTTTCCGCTCGAGCATCGCCGCAACCTTCGTCAATGGCCAACTGGCCTGGCATGATGGCAAGCTCGATGACAACGTGCGTGGCCAGCGTCTCGCCTTCGATCGCTGATCGCGATGCGCGCAATCATCCTCGCGATCCTGCTTGCCCTGCCGTTTCGGGTCCAGGCTGAATCCGCCGCTCAACGCGTGGTGTTTCCGGACACCACCTCGCAAGGCTCGATGGTGATCGGCAAAGTGCCCGCGGGCAGCGTTGTCCGCTACGCCGGCCGAAGTCTGCGCACAACCGCTTATGGCACGGTCGCCTTTGGCGTCGGTCGGGATGAAAGCGGGCCGTTGACGGTCGAAGTGGCGCGTCCCGACGGCCGCAAAGAGGTGAGCAAGATTCAAGTCACTCCGCGCGACTGGCCCATCGAGCATGTCAATGGCGTGCCAGCAAAAACCGTCGACCCACCACCCGAGATTGCCGAGCGCATCCGCCGCGAGCAGGCTTCTGTTGCCATCGTCCGCGACCGCGATGATGATCGTACCGACTTCACCGAAACCTTCATCCGCCCGGTTGAAGGACGCATCAGCGGACGCTTCGGCAACCAGCGCGTTTACAACGGCAAGCCGCGCGCCGCGCATTCAGGCATGGATATCGCTTCGGCGACAGGGACGCCGGTCAAAGCCCCAGCCAGCGGAATCGTCACGTTTGCCAATGCCGATTTGTATCTGACTGGTGGCACGCTCGTGATCGACCACGGCTTCGGCTTCAGCAGCAATTTCCTGCACCTCTCGCGTCTCGACGTGACGGTTGGCGAGCGCATCGACCAGGGCCAGGTCATCGGCGCGGTCGGCGCCACCGGCCGCGCCACCGGCCCGCACCTGCACTGGGGCATGAACTGGTTCGAGGTACGCATCGATCCGCAACTCGTGCTCGAGCGCGGGAAGTAGGAAACCTGGAGCGGGAGTGGATTGAGAGTCTCTCTCGCGTCAAGCGCATCCGTTCCCACGATAAGCAGCGCAACCTCTGATCAGGAATCGGCACGCTCAAGTTCACAGACCGATCGCATCAAATGCGGGGCGAGGTAACAGTGCGATCCGCAGGCCATCAGCCCGGCCGCGGCAAACTCCCGTCGATACCAGGCCGGTGTCCGCGCAATAAATCCGGCGATATCGCCGGCGACCGCATCGCGCGAGGTGAACAGCTCGATGAAGGCAAGGCCTTCGAGTAGCTCGGGGAAGCCCGACAATCCACGACGAAGCTCCGGCGCGCGCAGGTAATGGGCGACATCCGAACAGATGATCAGGTCGAAACGACGCTCGAAGCGCAGCTCGGCAAGGTCGGCAAAGCGCGCCATGCGCAGGTTGCGCGAGCGACCAAAACGGCGGATGGCGTATTCGCTTGAATCAAGGCCGAGATATTCGATGCCTGGCCTCAACTTGCGCAGCGGCGCACGCCAGACGCCTTCGCCACAGCCGATATCCAGCACATTCTGGATGGGTCGGCCCAGGTAGTACTCGGCCAGCGCAACGACCATGTTGACCTTGCGTGCTGTCTCGCCAGTCGCCCGCACGCGATGTGTCGGATCACGATACCAGCGGTCGAAATAGGCGCGGTCATATTCTTTTGCGTTCATGGTGCGGACCGATTGGCTGAAGCGGATTGGGGCGTGGCGACTGCCCGGGAACGAGCCTGAAAGGGCCGCGCGGGGCTTCCTGATGATGCTCGCATGCCCCATCGGAGTGCCGTCAACCAGAGAAAACCCGGCAACCGGGCGATTGTGCACTTGCACATGACGCAAGATGGATCAAAGATAGGTGGATTCGCCATCGTAAAACAAGGCTGGGTCTATGCTTTATCACCTGCATGAACTGAATCGCTCGCTGATGAATCCGCTCGTGGGTTGGTCTGGTGCTGCAGCGCAACTACTGACCGCCAAGGAAAACTGGCTGTCGCATTTCCCCGGCGTGCAGCGTCTCGCGGCCGGCTACGAGCTGAGCTACCGCCTCGGCAAGGATTACGAGAAGCCCACCTTCTCGATCCGTTCGGTATTGGCGCACGGCCTTGAAACACCGATCTCCGAGCGCGTATTGATTGCCAAGCCTTTCTGCAATCTGATCCGCTTCAAACGCTTCAGCGACGATGTTGCCAACCTCGATGCAATGAAGAACGATCCCGTCGTGCTGGTCGTCGCCCCACTGTCCGGCCACCACTCGACCTTGTTGCGCGACACGGTCAAATCCCTGCTGCAGGATCACAAGGTCTACGTGACCGACTGGATCGATGCGCGCATGGTGCCGCTCGACCAAGGCGATTTCAGCCTTGATGACTATATTGCGTATATCCAGGAATTCATCCGCCACATCGGTGCCGAACGCCTGCATGTGATCTCGGTCTGTCAGCCAACCGTGCCGGTGATGGCAGCGATCTCGCTGATGGCCTCAAACGGCGAGACAACCCCGCTGACGATGACCATGATGGGCGGCCCGATCGATCCGCGACGCAACCCGACCAAGGTCAACAACCTCGCCACAACACAACCGTTGTCGTGGTTCGAAGGCAACGTCATTCATACCGTGCCGTCGAACTATCCCGGCAAGGGGCGCAAGGTCTATCCGGGCTTCCTGCAACATGCCGGATTCGTCGCGATGAATCCGAGCAGGCACATGACCTCACACTGGGATTTCTACGAGAACCTGCGCCGCGGCGATCTCGAGGACGCCGAGTCACATCGCAAGTTCTACAACGATTACAACGCCGTGCTCGACATGCCGGCCCCGTTCTATCTCGACACAATCAGCACGGTGTTCCAGCAACACCTCTTGCCGCGCGGCCTGTGGGACGTTGCCGGACAGCGGGTCAAGCCCGGTGACATTCGAACCTCCGCCCTGCTCACGATCGAAGGCGAACTCGACGATATTTCCGGGCGCGGACAAACCGAGGCAGCGCACGAGCTTTGCTCGGGTATTCCCGCCTCACGCAAGCACAACCTCCTGATTAAAGACGCTGGCCACTACGGCATCTTCAGCGGTCGCCGCTGGCGCGAGACGATCTATCCGCAACTGCGTGATTTCATCGCCGCACACGCCAAATCGCCGACCGCAACGAAAGCGCGGAAAGCAGCCACGCGACCGCGAAAGAAAGCCTGAACCACGGCGGGAGATTTTGCGCACGCTGCCTGCGATCGTGATTTGAGCGCGATTGCTCAGGCTTCAGGTTGCGATAATCCTCAGCGCGTATAAAACCCGCTCGCCACTGCTTCAGCGAAATCCGCGCGTTCGAGCGCATCGACGCGTGCGCCGACCGGACCGTGGCGTAGCCACGCTTCGAGTGCGACCAGTGCAGCGGCATCCCCCTCGGCGACAATCTCGACGCGACCATCACGCAGGTTGCAGGCGTAGCCGCGGATGCCAAGGCGCAGAGCCTGGGCACGAGTTCCAGCTCGGAATGAGACCCCTTGCACGCGACCAGAGACGTGGAAGATCGCGCGGATCACTGACGATCAGCGCTTGCCAACTGGCTTGGCGGCTTTGATCGCCTGCTCCAGATCCTTGTCCTTGATCGGCCCAAGGAATTGTTTGGCGACACTGCCATCGGGTGCAATCAAATAAGTCGTCGGCAGGCCACGCGGAATATCGAAATCGGCCGGTGGCGCATCCACCTCTACCTGCGCGATCGGATAATCGACCGGGTTCTTTTCGAGGAAATCGAGAATCTCCTGGCGCTCGGTGTCCTCGAAGGCGAGACCAATGCCATCGACATCCGGGCGTGACTTGATGAAGGCGGAAAGTTCGGGCATCTCGGCGATGCACGGCGCGCACCAGGTTGCCCAGTAGTTGATCACGACCCAATGGCCACGATGCGCGGCGAGATCCCAGTGCTTGCCGTCCAACGTGTCGATCTTGAGCTTGGGTTGCTTGGCGGTCTCGGCACTTGCGGTGGGCGATGCCAGCACCATCAATGCAGCAAGAATGAATAGTTTGCGAAAGGTCATGTTGAAGATTCCGGATTGGCATCGATGAGATTGGGATCAGTTGCTCTGGCCGTGGGTATCGGCACGAACTCGGCCAGTGGCATATCAAGTTGCTGGCGCAGACTCATCGAAAGATCCTGAAAGGGTTTCTCCGCCGACTCCGTCGGGCTTTGCCCAGGCAATACCTGGCTGCCGATGGGCAGCCGATAGCCGCACTCGCGATACAGATCAAGCAGAGTTATCGTGCGCAGATCACGCGAAAGCAGCCACTCGCCAGTCTCTGTTCGACGGATCACGGCAACCTCGCACAAGTCGGCGAGGTAGCGCTGCAACAGATCGTCGGTCAGATAGGGTTCGCGGCGCAGCAATTCCTCGCTATGCAGTCCGCGGCCCTCGCGATGCGCCGCGAGCAGTTGGCCGATCACGCGCAACAAACCAGCGAGTTCCTGGTCGACGGAGATGCGGTCTTCGGCGTGACGGTAATCGAAGGCCGACAGCGAGGCCGTAATCGATGCGCCAAACAGTACGATGATCCACGACAGATACAGCCAGAGGAAAAAGATCGGCACAATCGACAGCGCGCCATAAACCTGCTGATAGTTGGCCATATCGCTGGCATACCAGGCAAAACCGTGCTTTGCCGATTCAAACAGCACGGCGGCAATCAGGCTGCCGATCAGCGCATCGCGGAAACGCACGAGGCGATTCGGAATCACCGTGTAGGCCGTGCTCAAGGCGACCCAGACGATCAGGAACGGCAGCGCTGAGAGCGCACGATCCTTGATTGACCATTGAGTCGCGGCGGCATCGATAAACGGCAGCGCGATCAGGTACGAACTGATCGCCAGCGCAGCAACCAACAACATCGGCCCCAAGCTGAGCGCAGTCCAGTAGATGACGAAACGCGAGGCCGGTCCGCGATTGTTCTTGACCCGCCAGATACGGTTGAAGGCGTCCTCGACGCTCATCATCAGCGAGATCGCACTGAACACGAGTACGAGTATGCCGATCGCGGTCGCCTTGCTCGCATTGGTGGCGAACTCGGTCAGATAGGCTTGAATGACATCACCTGCCGCCGGCACGAAATTGTTGAACACCCAACTGGTCAAGCGGATCCGCCACTCCTCGAACACTGGAAACGCGGCGAGGATGCCGAGGATTGCCGCCGTCAGCGGAACCAGCGCAAACAGGGTCGTGAAAGCGAGCGCACCGGCCGTCTGCAGGCAGCGGTCCTCGAGAAAGCGGTGCCACGTGAATTCCAGAAACGCGAGGCTGCGCTCCCTGGTCAGGCTAGACTTGGCAAGTTTTGAATGAATCATCCGCGCAGCCTAGCCCAACCCGGACAATTCATGAAATACGCGCGATGATCGCGTGTATTCATGGCCACTCCGGGTTACTCACGCGAGGCGGCCAATCCGCCCGATGGAACGCAAACAGCCAATGCCAGAAATCTTGATTCTCTATTACAGCCGCAACGGCAAGGTAGCCCAGCTTGCGCGCTTGATTGCGCGCGGCGTCGAGGAAGTATCCGGAATGCGTGCGCGTCTGCGCTGCGTTCCTCCAGTCGCGCCGGTGACAGAGGCAACACAGCCTCCGGTACCGGACGAAGGTGCACCGTATGTCAGCCGCGAAGATCTGCGCGAATGCGCCGGACTCGTACTCGGCAGTCCCACCCGATTCGGCAACATGGCCGCGCCGCTCAAGCACTTCATCGACTCGACTGCGGCCGAATGGGCCTCGGGTAGCCTGGTCGGCAAACCGGCCGGGGTGTTCACTTCGACCGCCACCATGCACGGTGGGCAGGAAAGCACCCTGCTCTCGATGATGACGCCCCTGCTCCATCACGGCATGTTGATCGTCGGCATACCATTCACCGAGACGGCCCTCAATCGCACGACGACAGGCGGCACTCCCTACGGCGCAAGTCACGTGGCCGGCGTGAATGGCGAAAATCCGATCAGCGAGGATGAGCGCATCCTCGCTCGCGCACTGGGACGGCGTGTTGCCGAAACCTGCGCACGTCTGGAGATCAACGCATGATGGCGATGAGTTGTGGATTCCTGGCCTGGGCCGGCCTGGTCATCCTGCAGATCGTCTGGCATGCGTGGCTGGCGCCACCGGCAAACGGGCAGATTGGCCTGGCTCTGGCCTTGACCCTGCCGCCGTTGCTGCTTCCCCTGCTCGCCTTGCGCCGCAGTGCCAAGCGCGCCCTGCTCTGGATCGGCATCATC
>JBDTCQ010000238.1:0-8908 GCA_039923515.1 Dokdonella sp. | reverse complement strand
CATAGGTTGCACCGCAATGCTCACAATTGTCGCCGTACTGGTCGGCTTTCCCGCAATTCGGGCATTCGCCGCGGATGTAGCGATCGGGCAGGAACATCTGCTTGACCGGATCGAACAACTGCTTGATCGATCGGCGAGTGATGTGTCCGCCGTCGCGCAAGCGCGTGTAAATGGTTTCGGCGAGTTCACGGTTCTCGGGTGAATGGGTCGAGTGGTAGTGATCGAAGTTGATCGCGAAATCGGTGAAATCGCGTTCATGCGACGCCTGGATCGGCTTGATGTAATCTTCAGGTTTGAGACTAGCCTTTTCCGCGGCGAGCATGATCGGTGTGCCATGCGCGTCATCGGCGCAGACAAAGTGCACAGTATGACCATGCATGCGCAGCGCGCGGACCCATATGTCGGCCTGCACATAGCCGAGCAGATGGCCGACATGCAGGTGCCCGTTGGCATAGGGCAAGGCATTGGTGACCAGGATCTTCCGTGCAGGCGTACTCATTCCGTCAGGTTTCCGCGCGTTTCAGAGCGCGGAATTATCGCATGCGCAGAGCCCGTGATGGTTGCATCGCGCGTCCGCTACAACGCACAGCCGAGCTCAGTGAGCTTGCTGGCGGCCAGCTTGCGCGACTTCTTGCACAACGCGGCGACGCGGGCCGGATCGGTGCCGCGGGCGATATTCGCGCTGACCGAGCGGAACACTTCATGCAACTCCTGTCCCCGCGTCTTGCGCTCGTCACTGCCGAGGCGCGTGTTCAAGCATTGACGATAGGTTTCGATGTACTCGTCGCAGTCCGGGAAGCCGGTCTTGTCATACGGAGGGATCGGGCTGTCGAGCGGTGGCGGCACCGATTCGACCGGCGCAGAGGTTTCGGCTACGACTGGCGTAGGCGGTGGATCCGGTTGCTTCGCGGGTGCGGCGACTGGTGGGAGTGCGGTCGTGTCCGGCACACCCGCTGGTTGACTGCGCTCGCAGGCGGCCAGCGAGATCATCAGAAGAGGGGTGATCAGCAAAATTCGGCATCGGTTCATCGGGTTTCTCCTGGCGGATCGGTGTCCGTGGTCGGCGGGAGTTGGACTGCACAATCACAAAACAGTTCGTTCGCCCACTGAACGAGGTCGGCCGGATTGCAGGGGCGGCCATACGCTGGGCGGGGCAGACGTTACACTATAGGTCTTTGCGAAGTTGATCGAGACCATGAACGAAATCGTTGAAGCGAGAGTCAGGGAAATCCTTTCCACGATCATCGATCCGCACACCGGTCAGGATCTGGTTTCGGAGGGTGCGGTGCGTGGCATCGGTGCATCCGCTGGGCGGGTGTCGGTCGATATCCAGCTTGGTTATCCCGCCCTGTCGTGGCAAGCAACGCTGTCGGCCCAGATCAAGGCGGCTCTGGAAGCCGATGCCGTGATCGAAGCGGCCGCCGTTTCGGTTTCCTGCCGGGTCGGTGCACATCGGGTTCAGGAAGGCCTGACTCCGATGCCGAATATCCGCAACGTTATCGCGGTTGCCTCGGGCAAGGGCGGCGTCGGCAAATCGACTGTGGCCGCGAATCTGGCTCTGGCCTTGCGCGCAGAAGGTGCCAGCGTTGGCATCCTCGATGCGGATATCTACGGGCCAAGTCAGCCACGCATGCTCGGTCTCTCGGGCAAACCCGATACCAAGGACAACAAGCACATCGAGCCGAAGATCAATCACGGTATCCAGGTCATGTCGATCGGTTTCCTGATCGATGAGGACACACCGATGATCTGGCGCGGACCGATGGTCACCCAGGCCTTGCAGCAGTTGCTCAGCGATACCAATTGGGTCGATCTCGATTATCTGATCATCGACCTGCCGCCGGGCACCGGCGACATCCAGTTGACCCTGTGTCAGCGCGTGCCTGTTTCAGGCGCGGTCATCGTGACCACGCCGCAGGACATCGCCCTGTTGGATGCACGCAAGGCGCTGAAGATGTTCGAGAAGGTCAACGTGCCGGTACTCGGCGTGATCGAGAACATGTCGACCCATATCTGCTCGAACTGTGGCCACGAGGAACATATTTTTGGCGAAGGCGGCGGTCTGCGCATGGCCGAACAGTACAGCGTGCCCATGCTGGGTTCGCTGCCGCTCGACATCCGCATCCGCGAGCAGGCCGATAGCGGTACGCCAACCGTGGCCGCCTTGCCTGATTCGGATCTGGCCGCGCGCTATCGGGAGATTGCGCGCAATGCCGCGGCGCGTCTGTCGCTGCAGGCGCGCAACAAGTCGATCCAGTTTCCGAAGATCGTGATCCAGAACACCTGATCGTGATCGCGCGCATGCTCGGCGGCCTGCTGGGCCTGCTTGCCTTGGTTCAACCGGCTTCAGCCGCGGGTGACACCGATCGCGTGCTTGCGGCGGCTCGGGGACAGATAGGGGTGACGAAAACCTATGATCCCGCCTACGTTCGCCTTGCCTATCCGGGTGGTGATGTACCGATCGAGCGCGGCGTGTGTTCCGATGTGATCATCCGCGCGATGCGTGCGGTCGATGTCGATCTGCAAGTGGAGCTTCAGCGCGACATGCGCGCACATTTTGCAGCCTATCCAAACTTGTGGAAGCTCAAGCGTCCCGATCCGAACATCGATCATCGGCGTGTGCCGAACCTGGAAACCTGGTTTGCGCGCAACGGCAAGAGCCTGCCGATCACGAATGCGGCAACCGACTACCTGCCGGGCGATTTCGTCTCCTGGCGACTCGATGACGGTTTGCCGCACATCGGCATTGTCGCTGCCCAACGCAGCGCCGACAAGCTGCGCCGACTGATCATCCACAATATCGGCGCTGGCGTGCGCGCTGAAGATTTGCTGTTCGCATGGCCTATCAGCGGGCACTATCGCTGGTTTGCAGCATCACCGTGACCGCTGCGTATCCCTTTCTTCACCTGATCAACGAGAGCCTTGCATGAGCATCAAGTCCGACCACTGGATCCGCCGAATGGCTGAACAGCACCGCATGATCGAACCGTTCGAGCCCGGACAGGTCAAGCAGAATCCTTCGGGTGGCCGCCTGATCTCGTATGGCACATCGAGCTACGGCTATGACGTGCGCTGTGCGGCGGAATTCAAGATCTTCACCAACATCAACTCGACCATCGTCGATCCGAAGAATTTCGAGTCCGGGAACTTCGTCGATTTCAATGGCGAGGTCTGCATCATTCCACCCAATTCGTTTGCTCTGGCGCGCACCGTCGAGTACTTCCGCATTCCGCGCAACGTGCTGACGATTTGCCTCGGCAAGTCGACGTATGCGCGTTGCGGAATCATCGTCAACGTGACTCCGCCGGAGCCCGAGTGGGAAGGCCACGTCACCCTCGAGTTCTCGAACACGACGCCACTGCCGGCACGCATCTATGCCAATGAGGGCGTGGCCCAGATGCTGTTTCTTGAATCCGATGAGGAGTGTGGAACCAGCTACAAGGATCGAGCGGGCAAGTACATGGGCCAGCAGGGCGTGACCTTGCCGCGCACCTGAAGAACGGTGGTACGCTTGACGTCTTTTTCCGCACTGGAGAGTCTTTTTATGTGGCAGCTTGCGACCCCTCGCCCGCTGCGCCTGCTGGCGCTGATTGTTCTTGCCCTGGTTCTCTCGGCGTGTGCGCGTGGCACACGATCCGACGCGGCGCGTGCCGCAGTCAATGCGCCAAGCAGCTATGACGTTACCCTGACGGCCGAGAAGGACGGGCAATTCGACTACCAGAATGTGCCTTTGACCGCGCAGGATCTGCGCGCCGCCCTGAACTACCGCAAGGAGCAGGGATTGCCCATGAAGACCCTGCTGCTCAAGCGCGGCGAGAAGAATCGCGTGAAGGACAACCATATTGTGGCCCTGGCGCGGATCGCCGTGGCTCTCGAATTCACCGCGTACATTGAAGAAAAGGGTGAGATAAACGAGATCCGTGCGACTACCAAGGCGGATTCCGAGCCCGAACCCGCCAAGTAACCCAAGTAAATCAAGGAAACGTCATGAAGAACCTGCTCGGCAAATCGAAAGCGTTGCTGCTCCTGCTTGCTCTTGGCCTGTTTCTGGCCGGGGTTGCCCATGCTGCCAGCATCCGCGACGGACGTGCCATCGTCACCCCAGCCAAGGGTGACCGTTACAGCATCGACAGTTATACCTTCGGCAAGGCTGAACTTTTTGGCTACATGAGTGACCTCAAAGAGACCAAGAAGATCACCGGGATCGTCCTCAAGAATGGCAGCAACAAAGACAGCCAGGCCACTGATGAACAACGGCATTCGGTTGCCAGCATCGGCAACACCCTGCAGCTTGAAACCTTCACCCAGGATGGCAAGGAACTTACTCCGCTGGTCATGGAGTAAGGCCTCGGGGCTGTCCACACGTTGTTTGGCGGGGCGGCTTGCTTCAAGCCGAGCTGGTTTGCTTGCGAGCCGCAGCGAGCATGCATCGGCGCGCCGGGCCTGCTGGCTCTTGCTGCCGATCATGCTTCTGGCCGGTTCGGCCTTCGCGGCTAATCCGTTCACGGTCTGGAAAGATCGCCTGTTTGGCGAGCGGACTTCGAGTCCCAGGGTGGGCCGGGCGGCTGATCAAGGCGTTGTCGTGCTTGGATTCGATCGCCCTGAACGCATCAAGGTTGGGCCTGATTCCGAGCAGGCGGAATTTCCCAAGGGCAAAAGTCGTTATCGCGAGCTTGAGCTTGCCCGCGAGTTCAAGCACGTTGCCGTGCGCGTCCAGGTGATTGCCGAGAGCAATCCGCAGGGGCGCGGCAACGCCGTGTTCAAGCCGGTACTGTATGTGCTGGGTGATGACGGAAAGGTCCGCGATACCGCGCTGGTTGAACCCTTGCAGATCGATATCCGTCCATTCAAGTCCACCCGACTGCTGGCCTGCGTGAATCTCGAGAACGTCCGCCGATTCGCCGTGGCAACGCCGGCATCGGCGCCCGGCAAGTTTTACGAATCCAAATCACGCGACAAGGTGAAGGCTTCGAGCAAGGGCGGCTTCTACTATTCGACCGACCCGGTGCAGGTGCAGATGCCCTATGTGGAAACCGGCGAGTTGATCATCGAGGTCACCCACGTCAACAAGAAGGGTGACGGCTGCTGATACTCAATGCGTGCTGCCGCCGGTGATGTCGAGGTCGATTCGCGTGCGCAGTGCACACTCGGTGGCAATGCGTACCGCGTTGACCATCACCTCAAGCGACATGCCTGATTCACCTGCATGTCGCTCGGCTTGTTCGGGTAGCCACGGTACATGGATGAATCCGCCGCGAGCCCGAGGATGTTCACTGGCGAGAAGGTGTGCCAGCCAGTAGAAGATCTGATTGCAGACAAAGGTGCCGGCACTGAGCGAAAGTGACGACGGCACGCCCATTGCCTGCAATTGCGCGTGCATGGCCTTGAGCGGCAGGGTCGAAAAGTACGCGCCGGGGCCACCGCGCAACACTTCGACATCGATGGGCTGCAGGCCAGCGTTGTCGGCAATGCGTGCATCAATCAGGTTGATTGCCACACGTTCAAGCGAGATTTCATTGCGCCCGCCCGCCTGGCCAAGCGCAATCACCAGCTCCGGTCGGTGCCGATCGAGGGCGTCCGCCAGACCCAGCGGCGCGTCGGCAAAAGTGACTGGCAACACCTCGGCAACAACGCGATGGCCGCCAATCGATTCACCATCAAGGCGGCGCACAATCTCGGCAGATGGATTGATGACCTCATCAGCGAATGGCTCGAAACCGAGCAAGAGCACGACTGGCCTGTTCATCGGAACACCAGCACGATCATGAGCACGATATTCACCACCATCAGACTCAGTGCGGTGGGGATCTGCGAGCGGATCACACCGTATTGATCGGGCAGTTCGAGCAGCACCGCCGGCACGATATTGAAATTCGCCGCCATCGGCGTGAGCAGCGTGCCGCAATAGCCGGTCAGCATGCCGATCGCGCCGAGAATGGCCGGGTTGGCACCGTGCTGAAGAATCAGCAAGGGCAAACCAATGCCGGCCATCATCACCGGGAAGGCGGCAAACGCATTGCCCATGATGACCGTGAAAAAGACCATGCCAAAGGCGAAAGCAAGCAGGCAGGCGATGCGGTTGTCGGTCGGAATCGCCGCGCTGGTCAGCGCAGCGATTGCATCGCCGACGCCGGTCGCGGCAAACACGCCACCGAGCGTGGCCAGGATCATCGGCAGCAACACCGCCCAGCCCAGTGAATCGAGCAGGCGGCGACCTTCCTGGATCGATTGCATCGGCTTCGCGCGGGTGACCCGAAATGCAGCCGCGAGTGCCAGCACGCTGGCCAGGCCGAGCGCGGTCAGGGTCAGGCTTTTCGGATCGAGCAGGTCGATGCCGCGCGACGCGAGATATTTTCCGCCGACAAACAGGATCACCGTGAGTGCAGGAATCGCCAGTGCCGGGCCGAACAGGCGGTTGCCGAGGCGCGCTGCCGATTTATCGCGGAGCGTCTGTTCACCAGGGCCGTCGGCCTTGATCTGCAAACGCCCGCGGGCAGCCAGCAGGCCAAGCGCGATCACGCCGATGCCCATCAACTGTGCGGGCCATGGCCGTCCTTGCGCATGGGCGCTGAGAATGGCTTCGCCAAACACGAACGGGGAGGACAGGATCAGCCAGAATGCGGCCATCGAATAGCGGCGCTCGCGCACGTTGAGCCAAGCGCTTGCAATGAGGAATGCACCGACCAGCCAGTAGAGGTACTCAAGGCGCAGCATCGGCCGCTCCACGAGCATTGGCACGTGCGCGATTGCGCTCGAGTCGGCGTTGCAACAGGCGCACACGGATGGCGTGGATGACGAAGGCCGCGATCGCCGTCGGCAGTGCCCACAACGAGATTGCCAGCGGTTCCAGCACGATGCCGTTCCCTGCATAGAAACCCTGGATCAGCAGTACTGCGCCGAAGGCCATGAACACATCTTCGCCGAAGAACAAGCCGATGTTGTCGGTGGCGGCCGCACTGGCCCGGACGGTGGCGCGTTCCTCGTCGGTCAGCTCGCCTCCGAGGGTGCGTTCGGCGGCCGCTTCGCTCATTGGCGCGACCAGCGGTCGTACGGTTTGCGGGTGCCCGGCGACATGGGTCAACCCAGCCATGCTGAGCAACTGGCGCAAGCCGAGATAGGCGACCTGGAAGCGGGTCAGAGTCAGGCCACGGAATCCGGTGATCCAGCTTCGGGCGCGCTCGCGCAGGCCGTAATGCTCAAGCAGGCCGATCACCGGCAAGGTCAGGAGGAACAGCAACAGCATGCGATTTTCGACGAAGGTTCGGCCGAGCAGGGTCAGCAGGTCGCCGATGCTGATGCCTGAGGCAAGCGCGCTGACGATGCCGGCGATGACCACGACCAACACCGGATTGCGGCGCAACGCGAATCCGGCGACGACGACGGCAACGCCCAACAGAGACCAATAGTTGATGACATCAGGCATTGCGGATTCCTATCAAAAGAGCAGCCGTCATGCTAACCCGCGTTGTACACCGAGCGGCTTGATGTCGACCCCGGCGGCGTCGAATGCCGCACGCAAGCGCGCTGCAAATTCGACTGCATCGGGGCGGTCGCCATGCAGGCAGAGAGTGTCGCATTGCAGCGTGATACGACCACCATCGATCGTATCGACATGCCCCGATTGCACGATGCCAAGCGCTTGGGCAACAGCATCCTCGACGGCATCGATTACGGCGCCCGGCGTGCCGCGTGGAGCAAGGCTGGCATCGGCCAGATAGCGACGATCAGCAAACGCTTCGTGGGCCACGCGCAGGCCGGCACGAACTCCGGCGCGTGGCAGCTCGCTGTCGGCGAGTCCGACCAGAATCAGATTCGCATCGAAGTCACGCACGCTGGCCGCAATGGTGTCAGCCAGTTGCGCGTCGCGTGCGGCTTGGTTGTAGAGCGCGCCGTGCGGTTTGACATGAGTCAGTTGGAGGCCTTCGGTAGCAGCCAGCAGGCCAAGTCGCTGCAGTTGTCCGCGCATGAGTTCGGCCAGCTCGGCCGGGTTCAGTAGCAATGCACGCCGACCGAAATGCTCGCGATCGGCATAACCCGGATGCGCACCGGCGGCAACGCCAAACTCGCGACACAGACGCAGCGTCTCGCGCATGCTGGTTTCATCACCGGCATGCGCGCCACAGGCGATGTTCGCTGAACTGACCAGCGGCATGATCGCCGCATCGTTGCCGCAACCTTCGCCGAGGTCGCAGTTGAAATCGACGCGGCGCGCCGTGCCGTTCGCCAGATTCACTGTCCTGCTGGAACGGCGGCAGGTGCCTGCCAGAGTGAGGCTTCGGCCTTGCCGCCAAGCATCTGCGCGCGGACCAGCGGAATTGGCGGGCCACCGTAGCTCAGGAACTCGTCGTGGAAGGCCTTCAGGCTCGATGGTCCGCCGTGTTTGGCCATCCAGTCATCGCGCAACTTCATGATCATGAGCTTGCCGAGCGTGTAGTTGAGGTAGCCCGGATCGTAGGTACCGCGCGCGGCCTGCTGGCGTGCGTTGCCGGGATCCTGGAAGCCCTTGTCGCGGAACAACTGCTCGGATTCGGCCATGCTCATCGTGCCGGTATGCATGCCGATCGCGGAAATGAAACGCACGTTGCGCAGCAAGGCTTCACTGAGCTGGCCGACGTGCGCCTCGGGCGAGGCGCCTTCAAGACCGGCATCGAACATCATTTCCTCGGTGTAGTGGGCCCAGCCCTCGGCATAGGCATAGCCGACGAACAGGCGTCCAAACGTCCAGTCGGCGCGATTGGCGTGCAGGAACTGCAGGAAGTGGCCAGGCCAGACTTCATGCGCCGAGGTGAACAGCAGGACGTCGCGTCCAGGGATGTAGGCTTCCTGCTCGGCCTTCGGCCAACTCGGATCGGGTGGCGCGATGTAGTAGACCGAGGGCAGGTTGGTTTCGTACGGGCCGGGAATCTCG
>JBDTCQ010000237.1:0-6352 GCA_039923515.1 Dokdonella sp. | reverse complement strand
GCTGATGGTCGATGCGGGCTTGATCGTGCTGGTCAGTTTCATCAGCCCGTTCCGCGATGAGCGCCGCATGGCGCGCGAATTATTCGACGAGAACGAGTTTCTGGAAGTATTCGTCGATACGCCGCTTGAACTTTGCGAGCAGCGCGATCCAAAGGGTCTGTATCGACGTGCGCGAGCGGGTGAGATTCCCAATTTCACCGGGATCAGTTCGCCGTATCAGCCGCCGGAGCACGCCGACATCCATCTGCCAACCGTCGATCTCACCACGGAACAGTCGGTTGAACTCGTGACCTCGCGCTTGCTGAGCCAAACACACCCCTTGTGAGCAAAGCGTGGGGCAGGGTATGGCGGGACGCTACCCGACTTCCATGAATCAACGAGAGCAAGGAAATGAAAATCCTAGTCGAGACGCTGGTCAAGTCGGATGCGGAAACGGTATGGAACGCGTGGACTGATCCAGAAGATATCAAGCAGTGGAACGCGGCCTCAGATGATTGGCACACCACGAGCAGCAGGGTCGATTTGCAAGTAGGCGGCGAAATGTCTTCGCGCATGGAAGCCAAAGACGGAAGCATCGGTTTCGACTTCACTGCCTCATTTACAAAGATCGAACTCCATCGATTGATTGAATTCAACCTGGAAGATGGCAGGCACGTGCGAGTCGAATTCCTTCGCGAAGCGAATGGTGTTCGCGTCCGCGAAGCCTTCGATGCCGATCCACAAAACGCCCCGGACATGCAGCGTCAGGGTTGGCAGGCAATCCTGGACAACTTCACAAGACACGTTGAAGCCAAGCCGCAGGGCCAGGTCGTGGAAACGCAAGGAGCTACATAGTGCATGTCACCTATAGAATCTTAAATCTTTGCAATGGATGGCTTGTCGCGGTGATCTTTGCCGGGCTCTTGTCGAGCATGGGTGGAAACGCTTTCGCAGCTGGCTATGAGCGCGTTGAGGTGCCGGCTTCGGGCGCAGACCCCGCACTACAGGCGATCATATGGAGTCCCTGTGCAAGCTCTCCGAGCTCTGTAGAGTTCGGGCCTTTTGTCATACAAGGCGCCCAGAATTGCGCTATTTCGGGTAACTCCTTGCCCTTGATTGTTGTATCCCACGGACAAGGCGGATCCCTCCTGGGACACCATGACACCGCTGAGACGCTGGCCGATGCAGGCTTCGTCGTTGTCACATTCAATCATCCCGGAGATACCTTCGGCGACGATTCCCTGGCGCAGCAACTGAGCATATTCGAGTCGCGGCCGCGTAACGCGAGCAGAGTAATCACATTCATGCTCCAGAGTTGGCAATCGCGTGAACATCTTGATGCCAGCGCGGTGGGTGTCTTTGGATTTTCGCGAGGCGGATACACGGCGCTTGCCCTGGTCGGTGCTGTCCCAAGCCTTTCCGCCAGCAATGAACGTCTCTGCGATAGCTGGTGGTCATTCGCCATGTCGTTGTGTCGCCAGATCCGAAGTGATGAGGCGCATCTGAATCCTCGCGCCGACGCGCGGATTCGTGCTGCGGTCGTCGTGGATCCGCTGAACCTGTTTGACGCAGCCGGCCTGAAGTCAGTGCACGTTCCAGTTCAATTGTGGGCGTCAGAACTGGGTGGCGATGGCGTGGCCCTCGCACACATCGAGGAAATTAGGTCCGCGCTTCCACGAGAACCTGAATATCACGTCGCCAGGGGCGCGGGTCACTTTGCCTATCTGGCTCCGTGTCCACCAGCGCTCAGGGAATCGGCACAAGATATCTGCACGGATCCGGCAGGTTTTGATCGATCGGCCTGGCACCGCTCCATGAACGCCGCTATTACCCTGTTCTTCAGGCAGTCTCTGCAGTCCGGTACAAAATGACATTGTATGGAAAATGGGGTGGTGAATATTGAATCGGCACTCCTTCACGCGTGCAGTCCAACGATGGCCAATTACCTGGAGTTGAGCTCGCCATTCAGGCAGACGTAACCGCACCGCGGCGACTTCCGATGTCATGTTCACAAGTCATCAACAGGTTCCTTGTTTTTGGTATCGCTCTGCCCCTAACCTCAGCTCCATTCGTTCACTTCCGAGGCGTTCCACGCCGGAGTGTCTGATCCATTGGTTGCTTTCAGCTGATCCCGGTGTCCATGAGAAATTTCAGCAAGTTGTCCTTGGTTGCTTTGATAGGCTTACTCATCCCGCTGACGCACGCCCATGCGCAGGCGAAGGAAGCGGAATTGCCCGACTCAATTCACAGCAAAGTTGTCCAGCTTTCCCGCCAAGGCGACAGTCAGAGTGATGATGGGCATTATCGGGAGGCAGTGGAAAAATACATTGAAGCATTCGAGCTCCTGCCTGAGCCGAGAACCGACTGGGAGGCCAGTACCAGATTGCTCGGAGCGATGGGTGACGCAAATTTCCAGTCCGGGAACTACCAGCAAGCCAAGGCAGCCCTGAGTGATGCCATGAAGCGTCCAGGTGCGATCGGTAATCCGTTCCTGCACCTGCGCCTCGGCCAAACACAGTTCGAACTCGGCAACATGGAACGGGCCAAGGATGAATTGACTCGCGCTTACATGGGCGCCGGCAAGGAAATCTTTGCGCAGGAGGACCCAAAGTATTTCGCGCATCTCAAGACCGTGCTTCGCCCACCTGCCAACGGCGAGTGGTAGCCACCCACCTGATCAATCCAGCGGACGCTACCGTTTGAACCTCTGATTTTACCCAATTTACCTGGGCTTACTGGGTCGTTCCACATGTCAGGTCGCCTATTCAGCGACGCGTTTCCGGCAACGAAAAGCGCGCTGTGGCTTTCTTCGTGCAATTGGACGCTGTCGGCAACATCCTGGCCGGGGCTTATGGCGAGAAGCTTTCAGAAAGGCTTCGTTGCAGACGGCTGGCGACGCCGGCACTCCACTTCAATGTTGGGGGGAAATTGCAACGCAGTCCCGCGAATCAATTGCGCTGATTCAGATCATGCGCGGATCCACGCTGTTGGAATTCCGTCTCGCGCCTGGCAATGGCGGCACCGTGTAATCCGAGCGGCTGCATCCACTTCGACATAACAGGTTTGTGAGAGATCGCCCGGATGGGCGTACGGGCGCTGCATCCGTGTTGGCAATGCGTGATTCAGGTGCGCCAGTAGTTGTTGGCAGCGGCTACGGTCTGGAAGTTGATTGCGATGACCTGGGATGCGGCGGTCAGGCCGTCTGCGGAATCCGCGTATTCAGGACGCAGTTTCTTCAATGTGTCCATATCGGGTTGGGTGTACTTCACTCCTCGCCGACTCAGGGTGATCGCGAGTTCAAAGCCTGCCTGCGGGGTGGGGGTGATCAATGATGTTAGCCATGTGTCAGTCATCTTCTTCTCCTGTTGAATTTGAGCGGATCGGAGTATGGCGAGAGCCGCATCATACGGCTGCACATAATCTGCGACACTTTACCGCAGCTATGCAAATCACGAGTGTCGCAAGTTCGTGGGATCCCCATAAAGTCTGCGCCAGTCCGCCCTCAAAGGGCATGTGTATAGCGCGAATCGATGAACTTCCAGTCGGGCAAGGCTTAGCCATCTGGCGTAAGTAGGACCATAATGGTCCTATTGCCGTCCGCGCAGCTCAAGGCCACGACCGGACTTCCATCGCAATGCACTCGCGACTCCGTCAAAGGAGTTCGCCGCAGGAAGTCCACGGTCAAATTGTCTTGAAGCATCCTGCATTCCGCAGTCGCGCGCGATGGCCATTGCGTTTTCCTGTCGTGGAGTTGTCCATGCCCAACACCGAAACCTATAACGACGACGTGGTTCGTCTGTTCCTCCTTGCTGCCGCTGTGTGGGGCATCATCGGCATGTCGCTAGGGGTCTATGTCGGGGCGGAACTCGCGTGGCCGGCTCTCAATTTCAATGTGTCCTGGTTGACCTTCAGCCATTTGCGTCCCTCGCATACGTTCGGCGTGATCTTCGCCTTTGGCGGATCGGCGCTGATGGGCACCTGCTATTACGTTGTGCAACGGACCGGTCATACGCGCCTGGCGCTCGGCAAGCTGGCCACGTTCACGTTCTGGGGCTGGCAACTCGCGTGCGTGCTGGCCATGGTCACGGTGCCGCTGGGCATGACCCAGAGCAAGGAATATGCCGAGCCGGAGTGGTTCGTCGACATCATCATTGCCGTGGTTTGGGTCTCATTTGGAACGGTGTTCTTTGCAACGCTTGCGCGACGCCGGATTCAACATATCTATGTGGCCAACTGGTACTACGCGGCCTTCATCATCGCCGTTGGCCTGCTGCACATCGTCAACAATCTGGCCCTGCCGGTTTCACTGACCAAGTCGTATCCGATCTACTCGGGCGTGGTCGACGCGATGGTGCAGTGGTGGTACGGACACAACGCCGTGGCGTTTTTCCTGACCGCAGGCTTCCTCGGCATGATGTATTACTTCGTGCCGCGCCAAGCCCAGCAGCCGTTGTGGAGCTATCGCTTCTCGATCGTCAATTTCTGGGCGCTGATTTCGGTCTACATGTGGGCCGGTGCGCATCATCTGATGTTTACTGCGCTGCCGGATTGGGTGCAATCGGTCGGCATGGCCTTTTCGCTGGTATTGCTGATGCCGAGCTGGGGTTCGGCAGCAAATGGCCTGATGACGTTCCAGGGCTCCTGGCACAAGTTGAAGAGCGATCCGGCGGTGAAGTTCATGGTCATGTCGCTGGTGTTCTACGCGGCGTCGACCTTCGAAGGCTCGATGATGGCAATCAAATCGGTCAATTCACTGTCGCATTACACCGACTGGACGGTGGCTCACGTGCATTCGGGTTCGATTGGCTGGGTTGCCATGATTACCATCGGCTCGCTGTATGCGATGGCACCTCGCGCATTGGGGAGGCCGGCGATGTATTCGCATCGTGGCATGGAAGTTCACTTCTGGCTGCACATGACCGGGTTGCTTCTCTACATCATCTCGATGTGGCTGGCCGGTGTCACCGAAGGCATGATGTGGCGTGCGACGA
The DNA here is from genome assembly GCA_039923515.1 of Dokdonella sp. Taxonomy (GTDB): domain Bacteria; phylum Pseudomonadota; class Gammaproteobacteria; order Xanthomonadales; family Rhodanobacteraceae; genus Dokdonella. The sequence continues at coordinate 1,382 of JBDTCQ010000237.1, read as the reverse complement.
GTGCGGATGGTTCGCTGACCTACAGTTTTCTCGACAGCCTCATCGCGATCAAACCGCTCTACATCGTCCGTGCGTTCGGCGGCGTGCTGGTCGTATCAGGCATGGTCGTGATGGCGTGGAATCTGTGGCACACAGCGGCCGATGCGCGCGCGCACCTGATCAAGCCTATTCCCGTGCCGATTCCGGAGCCGGTCGCGCATCAGGTTCCAGCTCCGTTGCCAGCTCAATATTGAGGAGGCCGACATGGCCAGTGGCTACAAATACATTGAGATCATCGAGAAGCACGCCGGCCTGCTCGGCATCTGCATCGCGATCATGGTTTCCATTGGCGGGCTTGCGGAAATCACGCCGCTTTTCATGAAGGCGCATTCGCTCGAAGCGCCGGCCGGGGTAAAGCCGTATGACGCATTGCGCCTGGCCGGCAGGGACATCTATGTGCGCGAGGGCTGCTACCTGTGCCATTCGCAGATGATCCGCGCGCAGCGTTTCGAGGTGCAGCGTTACGGTGAGCATTCGGTGGCCAGCGAATCAGTCTATGACCGGCCGCACCAATGGGGCTCCAAGCGCACTGGCCCGGATCTGGCCCGCGTCGGCGGCAAGTATTCCGATGACTGGCAGCGCATGCACTTGCTCGCACCGCGCACGCTCGTGCCGGAATCGAACATGCCGAACTATCCGTGGTTGGAGGGTGCGGGAATCGACGGAGCGGATATGCAGGCGCGCATGCGCACCTTGCGGCAACTCGGTGACCCGTACACCGACGAGGACATCGCCGGCGTTCCGGAAGCCGTGAAGGGAAAGACCGAGCTTGATGCCATCGTGGCTTATCTGCAGGGCCTCGGCACGCTCAATGTCGACACCTCGGCCCCACCTGAACCGGGTACACCGGTCGCGTCGGGTCAGCCATGAACCCGCTGTGGGGGCAGATCGCCGGTTTCATCACGGTATCCCTGCTGGTGGTTTTCATCGGTATCTGGATCTGGGCGTGGCGGCCATGGCACAAAAAATCGTTTGACGAGATGGCGCAGATCCCAATGCAGGACAAGGATGCGCCTGAGCAAAATAAAGAAAGTGAGGACGCCACGAAATGAGCACATTCTGGTCAACCTGGATCATGTTCCTGGTCGTGTTTAACATGGGTGTGACGTTTTTCCTGTTCATTTGGGGACAACGGGTCAAGATTCCTCTACAGCCCGACGGAACGACCGGCCATGTGTGGGCGCACGGGACAATCCGCGAAGGCGTGCGCAAGCTGCCGACTTGGTGGGTTTGGTTTTCCGCCTCGATGTTTGCCGCCGGTATCGGCTACCTGGTCCTGTATCCGGGCTTCGGTGCGAACAAGGGCGTGCTGGCCTGGACCTCGCAGGGGGAACTGGCTCGCG
>JBDTCQ010000236.1:0-6241 GCA_039923515.1 Dokdonella sp. | reverse complement strand
ACAGGCGATTGCCATGGATGGCATGGTTGCCTGTAACGCAGGACGACTGCACGGATGCAGGAGGTAGAGCAACGCAGGAGCAGTTGCCGAGCAGTTGCAGGCGATTGCCATGGATGGCATGGTTGCCTGTAACGCAGGAGCAGCTACAGGCGATTGCCATGGATGGCATGGTTGCCTGTAACGCAGGAGCAGCTACAGGCGATGGCCCATTGCTCATAGCCCGGGTTCGATCATGCGATTGACCATGTGATAACCACAGTTTACAATTACTGTACGTTCGAGCAGGTCAAATCCTGCCACATTCGATGCTTGACTCGTCGGCCTGCGTGACGTTCGAGCCAAAATACGCATCGCGGCGCGACTGGATCGTGTCGCAGATGGCAATTTTGGTGATATCAAACCGCTTGGCCATGGCATCAGCGAACTGCGGACCGACTACGGACCCGGCTATCGGGTGTACCTCATGCAGCGTGGTTCGGTGCTGGTGGTGGTGCTGGCGGGTGGTGACAAGCGCACCCAGAAAGCCGACATCAAGACAGCCCGGCGCATCGCCACCGATTGGGAGCGTGAAACATGAAAGGTGTACGAGAGACATTTTCCCGTTACGACAGCGCCGACTACCTGAAGACCGAAGCAGACATCACGGCTTACCTCGAAGCCTGTGCGGAAGAGGCGCCCAACGATGCCGCATTCATGCTCAAAGCCTTGGGCACCGTGGCCCGCGCACGGAACATGAGTCAGTTGGCCGAAGCTGCCGGCATGACCCGCGCGGGGCTCTACAAGGCGCTCTCCGGCGAAGGCAACCCGAGCCTCACCAATACGATGAAGGTGGCGAAGGCGTTGGGCTACCGGCTGGCTCTGGTACCTGATCGGGATTGACCTGATCGCAATACGTATCACCGGGTGATTGCATGCGTACAAAGCTCGATACCTGTGCGGAAAATCTGCTCCAAATTGAGTGCGACTGCAGACCGTGGCACGGTACGCGATCGAATGGCTGATGCGACGACGAGGCGGGGCATGATGCGTGGCAATGCTTATGAACGGCTGACAGCAAGCTCATCCCGGGTGTGTGGATCAACGCGCCTTTCCAGGAAGCTCCCGGAGTGATCAGCACGCGCGCAAAGCGGATCGGTTTTCGCCTGATCCTGCTCATCGTCCTGATCGTGATCAGCGCGCTGGTCCTGGGCAGTTGCAGCTCGCTGCCTTCGCTTGGAGACCGATCGGTCACAACCCTGCCGAGCGCTGAGCAGGCGAACGCCACGTCGCTGGGACGTGCGATTCAGTCACGCGTGATCGAGCATCCGGGTCTGGATGGACTGAGCCCGCTGGGAAACCCCCTTGCCGCGTTTGCTTCGCGGATGCTGCTGGCGCGTCATGCCGAACTTGCGATCGACGCCCAGTACTACATCTGGCAGAACGACACCACCGGGATGTTGCTGCTGGCCGAACTGGAGCGAGCGGCCAAGCGTGGCGTGCGCGTGCGCCTGCTGCTCGATGACAACGGAATCTCGGGTTTGGACAACACGCTCGTAGCGCTCGCCGCCGAGCCCAATTTCGAAGTACGCCTGTTCAATCCGTTTACCTGGCGACACCCCAAGTGGGCCAACTACATCACGGCTTTCCCGCGTCTCAACCACCGCATGCACAACAAGTCGTTCACGGTCGACGGTCAGGCCAGCATCGTCGGTGGGCGCAACATCGGCGACACCTATTTTGGCGCAACCGATGGCGTGCTCTTTGCCGATCTCGACGTTCTCGCAATCGGCCCGGTGGTGGCGCAGGTTTCGCTTGAGTTTGATCGCTACTGGGCGAGCGATCTGGCCTATCCGGTCGACCGGATTGTCAGCAGGCCGACGGCCGGTGCGTTGGCTGATTTCCATGCCCGGGTTGCTAAACTGGAAATTGATCCTGCTACCAGCACCTATCGGCAGACGCTGGCGCAGGATCGCGTCGTGCTCAGTCTGCTGGATAAGACCATGGCACTGACCTGGGCGCACACGCAGATGCTCAGTGACCCGCCTGAGAAGGCGCACGGCGGCAAGGCGCAGGGCGAACGGCTGATCGATGATCTTGCGCCGGTGTTTGCCGCCACAGACAAATCGCTGGAACTCGTCTCGCCGTATCTCGTGTTGCGTGCCACGGGCACGCGGGATCTGGGGGCCATGTCCAAGCGCGGTGTGGACGTGTGTGTGCTGACCAATTCGCTTGCAGCCAACGACGTGGCCGCGGTGCATGCCGGTTATGCCAAGCGACGCAAACAACTGCTCGAGGCTGGCATCAAACTCTACGAATTGCCTGCTTCAGGCGGACCGTCCGGTGAGCGCAAACTCACCGGACCGTTCGGCAGCTCGGGTTCCAGTCTGCATGCGAAAACCTTTGCAATCGATGGTCAGCGGCTGTTTATCGGCTCCTTCAACTTCGATCCACGCTCGGCGAACCTGAATACGGAGATGGGTTTCCTGATCGAGAGCCCGATGCTCGCGCAGGCCATGCACTCGGCGTTCGTGGAGGAAATCCCGCTGCGCGCCTACGAGGTCAGTCTTGATGCCGACGGTCGATTGCATTGGCTGAGAGAGGAAAACGGCAAAATGCAACGCTACGACAACGAGCCCGAGACCACGTGGTCACGCCGCATGATGGTCCGCTTGCTCAGCGCATTGCCGATTGACTGGTTGCTTTAGCTGCCGCAGCTAGGCAAATGCCGAAATGAAATAGGCAGGCTTCCATGTACTCTCCAGCGCTGGTTGCAGTCGCAGATCCGCGCCGACAATCAGCGGCCCGCGGCTGGCGGCTTGTAGCCGAGGATGCGTGCCGGCAGCAGGAAGATCGCCTTGATCAGGGCGAGGATGCCTTCCATCAAGGCGCCGACAATGCGGAACGGGATCGACAGCAACCACAGGATAGGCCACAGGATCAACAAGACCAGGGCAACCGGCCAGGCAACAACGAGCAGGATGGCCCAAAGCAGCAGAACGAGAAGTGCGCGCATCGTGTGATCAGTCTCCGAGAGGATCAAGCGGCTGAAGCACGCTAATGCTCTTGCAACCTGGTCGATGCAAGCAGCGCGTGCTCAGCTCCCAAGATGGGGGGGTGATGGCGGCGATGCAAGCCACGGCGCGCGCGAAGCGAGGAGAGCTGAACACGTCCGGCAATCGGCCACTCAATTCACGATGACAACCATCCCATGGCGTCCGGCGGAATCAACGGTGCTGATTCCGCCGGATTCGCCTCAATCAAATCCGTTGGCGAAGATCAGGTCGACCGGTGCGCTGAAGCTGCCGAGGATCCTGTAGTTGGTCAGCGCGGTGTAGGCGTCGACGACGGCGGTGTAAGTGCCGGCCGCCGGATTCGGAAAATTGCACTGCTCGGATGAGGTGGCACCGGCCGACTGACAGACCTGATTGCCGTTGAACAGGATGGTCAGGTCAGCATCCGATCCGCCTACCGGGCTGCTGGTTTCAAAGTGCAGATTGACGGCATTGGAGGGGACTTCGAGCGTGTAGTAGACCTGCTCGCCCTGGGCCGCGTGCTGGTTGATCAGGGCAACTCCGTTGACGAGGGCAATCGGTGGAGCGGCGAAGCGCACGATCCTGCCGTAACTGCCGGTCAAGCCGCCGTCATCGGTCACGCTGACAGTCACCGTGTAACTGCCCGGTGCCAGATAGGTGTGCAGGGGATTCGCATCGGTCGAGGTGGGACTGCCATCACCGAAATTCCAGAGGTAGCTGACGATGCTGCCATCGAGGTCGATCGAGGCATCGGTAAAGGTCGCATCGAGCCCGTTGCTGGTTACCACAAAATCAGCGGTTGGCGGCGAGTTGCCGACGCTGCCATCGAGGACGACGCGCCAGGCGCCGCGGCTGTAGCTGCCAGCGGTCAGCACATGCGGGTAGTCGTCGATCTCGAGATCCGAAACAACGATGCCGAGTGGCAGGCCGGCCGAGAATGGCAGGAAATTGTCGCCGCTGTCGGTGCTTTCATAAACGCCGATGTCGGTGGCGACGAAGATGCGCAAGCTGTTCAGCGGATCGATCGCCAACGAGTTGGCCGGCACATTCGGCAGGCCCGTACCGATCGCGGCCCAGCTTGTTCCACCGGTGGTCGAACGATAAAGGCGCGCTGCGCCAAAGCTTCCGCGGGTGATGAAGACGCGCTGCGGATTCACCGGATCCATGGCGACATCGGAAACGCGCCCCCCGGGATAGTTGCCGGTGACATCGGTGAAAACCGGAGCGGGAATGCCGGCATCGGGACTGCTCCAGACCTTGCCAGCCGAGGTGCCGACATAGGTCGGCGTCAGCGTGCCAAGGGTTTGCGGAGTGACCACCACCGCCGAGCTGCCGAGGTTGCCGCTGATTGCTTTCCAACTGCCGCCGCTGGTGCTGGCGCGATAGAGCACGTCCGAGGCAACGAACAGCTGGCTGCCGGCCGTGGCCAGCGGTGTCATCCAGGCGAAGTTGGTCGACGCGACAAGACCCGTGCGCGACACGCTCTGAAAGCTGCCCGGTGAGCCGCCGACCACCGAGCGGACGATGCTCGGCAGGTTGCTGCTCGGGTAGCTGGTCTGAAACACGATCGACGGATTATTCTGGTCGAACGCATTCATGAAGCCATCGCCACTGGCGTAGGTGAGGTTCCACAGCAGGTTGGTGCGCCGACCGGACGATCCGTTGTCCTGTGCGCCACCGAAAATGATATTGGCATCATTCGGGTTGACCGCGACGTCGTAGAACTGGGTGATGTTGATATTCGCATTCATGTTGCGGAAACTCGCCGCGCTGTCGTCGCTGCACCAGATGCCACCGTCACTGCCGACCCAGAAACGGTTTGGATCAATCTGTGAATAACGCACGACATGGGTGTCCTGATGGACCTTCTGGCCGGTGCCCCAGGTGCTGACCAGCGGGGTGAAGCTGGTCCCTGCATTGGTCGAACGCGCAACCCGGATCGTGCCGAGCAGCAAGGTATCCGAATTGGTCGGATGCACACTGATGGCCTGGTTGTAGCTGCACTGGCCTTCGCAGGCCGAGGTATTTTTCTGCGCCCAGCTCGTGCCGCCATTGTCGCTGCGATAGACCGCTGAAGCCATCAACACATAGAGGATGCTGCTGTTGCTCGGCGCCATGGCCAGGCGCATGCGTGATCCACTTACGGTGATTCCGCTGTTGGCCGAAGTCCAGGTCGCACCGCCATCCGTAGATTTCTGCACGCCGAGTCCGATCAGTCCGGCATACACGGTCGAGGTGCCTGGCACGAACACGATGTCCTCGACATTGTTGCTGCGCACCTTGGTCCAGCTCAGCCCCTTGTCGGTGGAGCGATAGATGCCGGCGCCGGACAGCCCGCCGTCGCTGTCGCAGTTGCCGGCACCACCGGCCAGAATCACGTTGCTGTCGGTCGGCTGGATTGCCACCGCGTTGACGATCGACAACGGCATTGTGTTGAGCCCGCTGCCGTTGCGTGCCTGCCAGGTCGCGCCGGCATCCTCGCTCAGATACACGCCTTGGCCGAAATAGCCGCCGCAGGAGCTGTTCTTGTCGCCCGTGCCAACCCAGATCGTATCTGGTGCGCCGGCGTCGATCGTGATGGCACCGATCGGCAGGGTCCCGACCTGATCGAAGATCGGCATCCAACTGACGCCGGCGTTGGTTGTCTTCCAGACGCCACCGGCCGCGCTGCCCAGATAGATCGTGTCATCGTTGCCCGGCATAGGCGTGATCGCATTCACGCGTCCGGATACGCGGCCCATGATCCAGTCGATCATGTTCATCGAGGATGGCCCGGCCTCCTGCCAGACCTCGCCGACCGACGCGCGTCGGGCATCAACAAGTTCGCGTTGGAGCTTCAGATCCTTCACCGCTGCGGCGCGAAGTTGCGCTGCCTCTGAGTGATCAAGCAATCCGCGCGACGCGACAAACCATTGCTGGCGCTGCTCGATCTGCCAGCTTTCGTCGCCACCCTCGCCTTCTCCGGGTTCATCCCCGGCGGCAAGCGCGCCGACTGAAATGAACAGTGAAAACGCCGCAAGCACAAGCGTGCCCACATGCTTGAATGTGTGAACTGGACTCACGCGTATTCCCCAGGGTGATCGAAGGATGGCCATACGGAGTCGGCCCGATGGCCAACCGCCGCAGCGGAATACCCATATGCCGACTACCAAACCAGCGAGAGTAATTCGGGCCGACGCGATCGCCAAGTCCGAAGCGTCATGCTTCGCAAGCGATCGTCTGGCATGCCG
>JBDTCQ010000235.1:0-10302 GCA_039923515.1 Dokdonella sp. | reverse complement strand
AGGATCACCGCCCTTGCCGCAACATCGCCCGGATGGACGACTTCGTTGAGAAATAGTGCGCCGAGCAATACAGCCACCGGCGGATTGATATAGGCGTAGCTCGTTGCCAGCAGGGCGCGCACATTTCCGAGCAGGTACAGGTAAGCGGTGAACGCGATCAACGAGCCGAAAACGATCAGGTAGAGCAGGGCCAGTGTGGCCGACAGACTCGGCAGGCCATGCATGCGTTCGCCTTGCAGGATCGCAACGATGCTGAGGGCCGCGCCGCCACAAATCATCTGTGCCGCCGTGTTCATCGACGCCGGGGGCATGTTGCGGCGGCGGCTCCAGACCGAGCCGAAGGCCCAGGCGATTGCGGCGCTGACCAGTGCGATCGCCCCGATCGGCGATCCACTCATGCCGCTGCCAAGATTGAGCAGGATGACGCCGCCAAACCCGATTACGAGACCGAGCCATTCCAGTCGGCTCGGCCAGTCGCGATAGATCGCGCCAAAAGCGGCCGCAAACAGCGGCATGCTCGCAACCGCGATTGCGGCCAATCCGGAGGCAACCGTTTGTTCGGCGAAACAGACCAGCCCATTGCCAATACCCAGCAGCAGGGTTCCGCTCACGCCTGCATTGATCCACTGCGCCCGCGTCGGTGCTGCCATGCCACGCAGGCGCAGAAAGGCGTACAGCACGCCACCGGCGACAAGAAAGCGGACTGCGCCGAGCAGGAAGGGCGGCCAGCTGTCGAGGGCGACGCGGATCGCGAAGTAGGTCGAGCCCCAGATTACGTAGACCGCAAACAGGGCCAGCGGCACGAGGAATCGCGACACGGTCGGCGGCGCAGTTGGCGATCCGGGATGCTGGTCAGGCTGGGCGGTATCAGGCTTGTTCATGGCCGCCGCCGCATTGGGGCTGTTTCAGGAATAAACGAACAACCCATATGAAAAGCCCCGTTGCAGTGAGGGTTTGATGTCGATGCGCCGGTCGATTTTCCGGTGTGGCTGATCCTTGCTGCACGATGCTCGAACCGATCAACCGCATCCAGTGCCATTGGCTGGGCTCAAATCCATGGCGGCAGTTTTCAACAGCCGAAGGACAGGTCAAGCCGCTCCGGCCGATCCTGACTAACGCTTACCCACTCTCCACACCGTTGTCAGTGCGGGCGATCCGTGATTTCTTGTTCGATACGCGTTTGCGGATCATGTCCGCGAACTACGCTGAACTCGCCGTCGATGATGTCACTCGCAGCCGGCGTGGCTCGGCGTTGCGGAGCAGGCTTGACCTTCGCGCGCAGCAGATGAATCAGATACCAGATCGCTGCTCCAATCATCAGGGCGATGAAGGCAAAGAAGCCGATTGCAATGGCGCCAATTACTGCGAGCATACCGAGGATGGCGCCGATCAGACGCAACAACGGATTGCGCGGACGCAGGCTGGACTGGAAAACGAACATCAACCTCTCCTCGAATCAAGTCCGGGATGCCTGACGCTTCGGTCAGCGCATCCGGACGGGTATTCTTGGGGCAGAATCACTCTCCCACAAGTGTCCTCAGGTTTGCATGAGCGAATCCCGCGCCCTTTGTCGAGTCGACGACATCCCCGACAACGGGGCCATTTCCGTGCATGTGGAATCCTCCACCGGGGGCTTCGACATCATTCTCATGCGTCAAGGCGCTGAGGTTTTCGGTTACCACAACGAGTGTCCGCATCAGGGTCGCAACCTCGATTACGCACCCGGCAAGTTTCTGATCAAGGAGGGCTGCATCATGTGTGCCGCTCACGGGGCGCTGTTCAAGGTGCAATCGGGCGAGCGTGTCGCCGGCCCATGCAGCACCGGTCTGGTGCGCGTACCGATCCGGGTCGAGGGCGCCGAGGTTTTCTCAGCCTGAGCGAAGCGAATGCCATCTACGACGAGTCTCGTTGACAGGCGGCCTGCGAGTCTCTAGTCTCGATTCCGTTCACCGCCGCCTTTCCGGACGGTTCCGATGTTCCGCCGCAGAGGCTCCCATGCGCAGCAGAAACCCGCAGACTCCGAAACCAACCGAAGCCGAACTCGGCATTCTCAACGTACTCTGGGAGCACGGGCCGATGACCGTGCGCGAGCTGCACGAGGCTCATTATCGGGATGATGGAACCGGCTACACGACCTCGTTGAAGATGCTGCAAATCATGCATGCCAAGGGACTGGTCGAACGCGACGATTCGCAACGCGCGCATGTCTACCAAGCCATCATCAGCAAGGAATCCAACCAGCAGCGTTTTCTCAGCGACATGGTCCAGCGCGTTTTCGATGGTTCGCCGTCCCAGCTCGTTCTGCAGGCGCTGGGCGGGCAGCCGAAGGCCAGTCAGCAGGAGCTCGACGAGATCCGCGCCTTGCTCGACAGCATCGAGTCAGGCAAGCAGTCATGATCGCGGCCATTTCCGACCTCGCCTGGATGCAGGCGCTCGGCTGGACCCTGATTCATTTTCTCTGGCAAGGCGCAATCGTTGGCATCAACTTTGCGATGGTTCGACGGCTCGTGCCGTCCGAGCAGAGTTCGCTGCGCTACGCGTTCGGCTTGTTTTCCTTGTTTGCGCTCGTTATGGCGCCAGTACTGACGCTCGCCCTGTTGTGGCCGTCTGGCGGGCTGGAGGCAGTGCAGGCGAATGATTCCATCATCGTCAACGCGAGCCTGGCTTCCTCGGTGACAGCTGCCAATGCCACGTCGGCATTTGAAAGTCTGTTGCCGGTTCTGGTTGTGGCATGGCTGGCAGGTGTCTTGCTCATGGTCGGACGCGCCGTGCACCAGTGGCGCTCACTCGAGCAAATCGCCCGGCGTCTGGCGTGGCGTGACCTCGAAATCGAGCAGATGCTGTTGCGCGTGGCCCAGCGCTTCGGTGCGCTGCCAGGCGTGCGCGTGCTGGTGTCGGCGAGTATCGACACGCCAACCCTCATCGGCTGGCTGAAGCCGGTGATCCTGTTGCCGATGGCCGTGGTTGCCGGATTTCCACGCCAGCAGCTGGAACTGATCCTGGCCCACGAGCTAGGCCATCTTCGCCGTTACGACCACCTCGTCAATCTGGCGCAGGCCATCGTTGAAACCCTGCTTTTCTATCATCCGGTGGTGCACTGGATTTCGCGCGAGGTACGCCATGAGCGTGAGATCTGTTGCGACAATCTCGTGCTCCGTCTCACCGATAGCGAGCCACGCGAATACGCGCGCACGTTGGCCGCGCTGGAGAACCTGCGTCAGTTGACTCCGCAACTCTCGGTCGCCGCCAGCGGTGGCATGTTGCTGGATCGCGTGCGTCGTATCGTCGGTTCGGCACATCCGCACCCGCGCGGTCGACGTTCGCGTCTTGGGGTATGGTTGGCTGCGGCGGGCGGCAGCCTGATCGTTGCTGCTGCCGTTTTGTTTTCACGAACCGATATTGAACCGGAAGCCGACGCATTCGCGCCGCTGGCGTCGCTTGATGTCGTTTACGCCAAGCCTGCGATCAATCTGGAACTCGAAATCCCGCTTCCGGCTCTCGCGTTCGCACAAGTCCACATGCCGATCGAATCCTTTGCCGCCGTGCTGGTCGATGCCGCTCCGGCAATCAGGTCGGTCGCGCAAAATGAGCAGGGGCACACCGTACCTTCCAGCGCGAAGACGATCGAGCCTACAGTGGTAGCAGCCCCTGTCGAAACGCAATCGCAGCCGATCGCGAGTGTCGAGCGGATCGATGTTGGTATCCAGCATGCACCGATCGCGTTGGTCACGCCCGCCGACGCTGGCCCTGCAGCGGCCGTGCCGAAAATCGTTCGCATGGTTGCGCCCGACTATCCGCAGAGCGGGTTTGGTCGCCCACATGCGAAGGTTGGCTTTGAATTCTCGATTGACCGTGGCGGCCGCGTGCGCAACATCCACATGCTCAGCGGCGATACGCAGAGCCCGTTTGCGGTTGCCGCGCGCAATGCCTTGCGCCAATGGAAATTTGATCCAGGGTCGCTGACGGTGCGCGCTGACGAGAAATTCCAGCAGGATTTCGAGTTTGTCGGCGATTCCAGTGGTGCAGGCAATGCCGAGGATGGCTCCTGCGCGAAACTCACGGGTTCACACGTATGTCGTCCGGGACGTCCTGTCGCTCAGGTTCGCAGGGATGACGAGAAGCTGGCGGCGATGGTGAAGGTTAGCCGACTGGATGTCGCTGAGGTCGAGACAGCGGACCGCTGCACGCCGGCGGTCGGATCGCATGTCTGCCGTCCATATGACGCAATCGACCCGGCAGTGAAAACCGGCCAGCTTCAGCCAACCCTGAAAGAAACCAATTTCCTTGCCGGTGGTACGAACTGAGCAGTGTCGTCAAGCCGCTCCGGCACGACGACATCTCTACCCAAGACACAATCAATACGATGTGATCCTCGGCCATCCGCAATCCGCTGGCATGGCCGACGTGACAGGTCGGGCAGCGATGATCAGCGACTCGCACTCAGCTACGATTGAAGACCAGGTTGACCGAGATCAGCGTCGTCACCAGGATCAGCAACGTAAGTGGCAGGCCGACGCGCAGGAAATCCCGCGACTTGTAACCGCCGGGGCCAGCGACGACAAGCAGGACCGGATTCGCGCTCGGTAGCAGGAAGGTGTTTGATGTCGAAATCGCGACGATCAGCGCATACGCAGCGGGATTGCCACCCGATGCAAGTGCGATATTGATTGCCATTGGCACCATCATGACCGCCGCGCCGACGTTCGAGATGACCTGCGAGAAACCCAGGGCGAGGATGGCAAGGAAGACCTGGATCATCCATTGCGGCAGGCCGCCGAGATAAACCATGGCTTCCTGGGCGATCCATGCCGCCGTGCCGGTTGAATCCATCGCGCCACCGAGTGGAATCAGGCAGGCCAGGATGAAAATCGTCTTCCAGTTGATGGCGTGGTAAGCCTCGTCCATGCTGAGCACGCCAGCCAAAAGCATGCCGACCGCCCCGACCATCATCGCCACGGCGAGTTTGATGTCGGTGAAAAGGCCCAAGCCCATGGCCAGCGCGAAGAAGATCGCGGCATGCCAGATCTTGCTCGGCCGCTGCTCTTCTTGCGGAAAGTCGGTAACGACAACGAAGTCGCGCGATTCGGCGGCCAGGGTCAGGTCGCGCCACAGCCCATGCATGACCAGGGTGTCGCCGGGACGCAATGACACTTCGCGCACATCTTCGCGGAAAACCTGTTCGCCACGGGTCACCGCCAGTACGCTGATGCCAAAACGCTTGCGCATGCGCAGGTCGCCGACCAGTTGCTTGATCCAGCGCGAGTTCGGCGAGATCACTGCCTCGGCGATGCCCGCCCGGGTCGGATTGAACATATCGCCGAAGTTGCGCAGTCGCGATTGCATCTTGCACAACTGGTTGTTGGCGAACGCGCTGATGTCGTCGCGCTTGCCGAGTACGCCGAGCACGCTGCCGACCCAGATCATCTGGTCACCCGGTGGCGCAAGACGCGCTTCATTGCCAGTCTTCAGGGCAAGGATCAGTGGCGCGCCATGCAGGCGTTCGGCCTCGACAATACTCATGCCGACCATCGGGCTTTCCGCCGTCACGGTCAGTTCCATCACCTCGCCATCAATCCCGTACATCTCGGCAAAGTAGGTTTCTGTGCGACCGGGTGTGACTTTCTGCTTCTCTTCCTCTTCGCTGGGCCACAGGCGTGGAGTCAGGAAGGCGAAATAGCCGAGTCCGACCAGCAGCAGCGGTATGCCGATGGGCGCAATCGCGAACAGTGAGAACGGCTCAATGCTCTGCGCCCCTGGCGGCAGGTTGCGGTTGGCACTGGCGACGAGGTCGTTGAGCAGGATCAGCGGCGAATTGGAAATCATGGTCATGTTGGTGCCGGCCAGGATGCAGCAGGCCATGGGCAGCAGCAGGCGTTTCAGCGGAATACCCGTGCGTGAGCTGAGGCGGCTGACCACAGGCATGAACAGTGCAGCCAGAGCTTGGCTCTGCATGATCGCCGACATGCTGCCGACCATCGCGTTGATCAGGTGCGAGACACGCGTCTCGACTCCGCCGGCAAGCCTGAGAATGAAATTCGCGGCCTTGCCGAGCATGCCGGTGCGGTCAAGGCCGGCACCCATGATCATCACCGCGATCAGCGACATCACCGCATTGCCGGCGAATCCATCGAACAACTGATCCACCGGCATCAGGCGCGTCACCCCGATGACGACGATCACGAGCAGGGCGACCAGATCCCCGCGTACCCATTCGAGGATCAGCATGACCACGGTGAACACCAGCAAGCCCAGCACAAGGGCCATGTCGGTGGTCAGGGTCAGGCTCGTGTCCATGGTGATGGTCTATCGATCCGTGTCGTAGCGGATTGGTGGGCGGGAGGAGGCTTCAGATACGCTCATGGACCAGGTCCCACACGCCATGGCCAAGTCGCACGCCGCGCTTCTCGAAATGGGTATTGATGCGCCACGCGGGTGTCTCGGAGTATGCCCCGAGTCCCGCCCGGTTGCGCCATTGGTTCGAGGAATCGACGACTTCAAGCATGTGCTCGGCGTACTCGGCCCAGTCGGTCGCGAGGTGCAGCAGTCCGCCCGGCCGCACGCGCGTGGCGAGGAGTTCGATGAACTCCGGCTGGATCAGGCGTCGCTTGTGATGACGCTTCTTGGGCCACGGATCCGGGAAATAGATGCGCACTTCATCGAGCGACTCCGACGCCAGTTGGTGCTCGATCACTTCGACGGCATCGTGGTTGCTGATACGGATGTTGTCGACATTCGCCTCGGCGAGTCCATTCATCAGACGGCCGACGCCGGGTCGGTGGACCTCGATGCCGATAAAATTGCGCACAGGCTCGTTGACCGCCGCGTGCAGCAATTGTGCACCGTTGCCAAATCCGATTTCGAGAACCACCGGGGCAGGCCTGGCGAAAAGCGTTGGCAGATCCAGGCGCTGGGCGCTGTAGTCGAGGCCGAAGCGCGACCAGTGTGCATCGAATGCGTGTGCTTGTGCCGGCGTGATGCGGCCCTGGCGCAAGACAAAACTGCGTACGCGACGCGGCTCGATGGATTCTTCGGGTTGGCGATCGGCGTGGCGGGGATCAGTCATCGTCTCAGCCCATCGTGCCGTCAATCGGGCTCGATGCCGAGGCGTAGCGTTTGCGCGGGATGCGCCCTGCGCGGTATGCGGCACGTCCGGCCCGGATCACCGGCTTCATCGCATGCGCCATCAACACCGGATTGCGTGCGCCCGCACTGGCCTTGTTCCTCAACACGCCATCGCAGCCCAGCTTCATCGCAATCGCCGCATTCGAGGCTGTGCAGACAGCGGCCTCGACGAGCACCGAAACCTTGGCATTCTCAACGATCTCCAGCAGGTTGTAGTGGTTCTGGATGCCAAGCCCGGAGCCGATCGGTGCGGCCAGCGGCATGATCGCAACGCAGCGAATCTGTTCGAGTTGGCGCGCCAGCAACGGGGCGTCGCTGGTGTAGACCATCACGTCGAAGCCGTCGGCAACGAGGCGCTCGGCGGCATCGAGCGTCTGCTCGACATCGGGGAACAGCGTTCTCTGGTCCCCAAGTACTTCAAGTTTCACCAGCGTGTGACCATCCAGCAGCTCGCGCGCAAGCTGCAGCGTGCGCACCGCGTCGTCAGCCGTGTAGCAGTCAGCGCTGTTCGGCAGGATGGTGTAGCGATCGAGTGGCAACACATCAAGCAGATTGGGTTGTGACGGATCCTGACCGACGTTAGTGCACCGGATTGCGACGGTGACGATCTCGGCTCCGGCGGCTTCGGTCGCCTTGCGCGATTGGTCAAGATCCTTGAACTTGCCAGTACCGGTGAGCAGGCGCGAGCGATTTCTGCTGCCGGCGATGACCAGCGTGTCGTCTTCTGTTTGGATCATTGGATTCTTCAGGTTTCCTTTCGACGACCAGCCGCGAGGTGACGGAGCAAGGGCGTGCCCCGACGATGGCTCAGCCACCACCGATGACATGCACGATTTCGACGTGATCACCCACATTGATCATATGTTCGCCATGCAGGCTGCGAGAAATGATCTGCCGATTGATTTCAACGGCTACGCGTTTGTTGCCGAAACTATTCGCTTCAAGCAACTCTTCCAGCGACCATGCATCAGCAATCTCACGAAGTTTGCCATTGAGTGTGATTTTCATGCGTGCATTCTAGCCGGATCGCCTTGCACGGGGCTTGTTCGATCGCGCCAAGGTTCTTCGCTGCAACGCAAGCGACAACGCCGCAGAGGACTGCGGCGTTGTCGGTGGCCTACTCACATGCAGGCAGAGCGGTCGGGATCAATTCCCTTCGCGGCGCTTGTGTTGATTGTCTTGCTTTTCGTCCTCTGCCTCTTTTTCGCTTCTTGCCTTGCGCTGTTGCTGTTGCGCAGGGGTATTCTGCACAGGCTGGCGTTGCTGCACCGCTTGCCTTGGTTCCTGTTGCGGAACGCTGCGCGGCTGCACTTCCCTGCGCTCCTGCGGTGCTGCGTAACGCGGCTGCGCCTGCTGGCTCTCCTGCTGAGGAACGTTGCGCGGCTGTATTTCACGGCGTTCCTGTTGCGGCGCGCTGCGTTGTTCCGGCTGAGGTGCCACGCGACGCTCCTGCATCGGCTCCGGTTCGCGCCGCGAGGGTTCCTCGCGCTGCGCAGGTTGGCGTTGCTGAATCGCGCGACGCCCCGGCTGTTCAATGGCCTGGTTGCCCGCTGCATCGTCACGATTGCGCTGAACCGCTTCTGGGTTTGCGCGGATCGTGGCTGGCCTGCGCTGCTCGGGTGCGCTGATCGTGCGCGTCGGTAAGTCGCGTTCAACGGATGGTCGCGTCATCGGGCGGGTCGCCGGCTCATTCCGATCGCCTCTCTGATTCGGCTGCGTTGACGGCGTGTCGCGCTCGATCCTGTCATTGCGTGGTGCCTGGATCGTGGTTGGCTGACGCTGTCCCGGCGCGCTGATCGTGCGCGTCGGTGCATCGCGTTCAACGCGGCCGCCTGCTGGGCTCACACGCTGGCTGTCTTCGCGTGCCGGATTGCTTGACGGCGACTGTCGCTGGACACGCTCGCTGCCAATGGCCCCTGTACGTGAGGGCACGGTCGTTGCCGCTGGGCGCTCGCCACCAACAACCTGGACGCGACGCGTTTGACGCTCATCCGCGGCCGGCTTGTTCACCGACATCTCGCGCATCTGGCTGACTGCGAGCGGCTGGTTGTTGTTGCGCGAGATCGCCTGGATACGTTCCTTCGCGTCAAGGCGACGTGCCGGCGGAGCAGTCCGTGCAATAACCTCACGATCAAACGTCGCCGCCTGAATGTTGCGCCTGCTGTCGGGCGCCGCGTTGCCACCGGCGAAGCTGCGCGCCGTTGGCGCCATGTCGATGCGGCTGACTACACGGCCCTGAGTCAACTGGGCCTGAGATACCTGCACGCGTCCGCTGTTGACTGCGCGCGCGTTGATGAACGTATCGCGCGACACCGCGGTGTAGGCGCGCTGATCGTTCTGATAGGCATAGTCGAAGTTGTTGACCGGCCGGCCACGCGAATAGTCGTTGTAGACGTTGGTGATATAGGTGTTGTTGATGATCGTCGTGTTGCGCACGTTGATATTGTTGAAATAGTCGCGTGAGCCGCTATACCACGGAACGTAAACGTCACGAGGGCCAAGCGGGAACCAGCCGATCGGGCCTCCGCTGGAAATGCTCACGCTGAAGCCGCCGCCGCCAACGAAGGCGACCAGAGCCGGTGCATAGATTGACCGCCCCTGGCGCGGACCGGGCACCCAGCCCCAGCGGCTGCCGACATAGGCCCAGCGTCCGTAGTGCGACGGTGCAAAGCCCCACGGTGCATTGTCCACCCAGGTCCAGCCCCACGGATCGATCCACGACCAGTGTCCATCCCGGTAGGGAGTCCAGCCCGTATCGACGCGCGATGGGTACCAGATCGATCCATAGCTTGGCGCCGAGCTCCAGCTTCCGTAATCGTCGAGATCGGCGTAGCCGATCATGTCTTCGGACACATAGCGACGCGAGGGTGAGCGCTCATAGCGGTCGGCACGCTCGTAGCACCAGCGATCGAAATCGTCCTGACGCGGCAGATCAAGCACTTCGTAGTCCTTGAGTTGCGAATCGTAAAAACGATAGGACTCGCCTTGGCGCACGCGGAAGCTGGCATTGTCGCGGCCGTAGACATCACCGTTGCCGTCGACCACCGAAACCATCGTCGAATCACCTTTCGGTGAGATGTCGATTCGGTACTGGCCCGGTGTCTGGACGACCAGGGCCAGGGTCGGCGTATCGACCTCGTAGGTCTGGCCATTGAACACGTTGCGAACGGTCAGGTTCAA
>JBDTCQ010000234.1:0-6084 GCA_039923515.1 Dokdonella sp. | reverse complement strand
ATCTGGCCGAGTTGTTTGCGCCGTTGTAAACGGCGGGAGTGGGTAGTCGGGAGTCGGGAGTGCAAATAGCGGGGTTGCTCTTGCTTCTGTAGGAGCAGGCTTCAGCCGCGATGCCTTTCGATACCTTCGCGAGTTGCCCGTTCTTCCACATCGTGCCCCATGGCCCCGTGCGTATTTCGTAGGTTGGCGCTGAGCGTAAGCGAAGCCCAACGGCTGCTTCGCCATGTTTGATTTAACACGGATGGATGACCACGATTCGTTGGGCTTCGCTTACGCTCAGCGCCAACTTACAACACCCGGTGTTCCGGCATGGAAGGCTGCTCAGGTCCTGAGCTTCCAGCCGCTGCGGAAGATCCACCAGACGATGGCGAGGCAGATCACCAGGAAGCCGAGCGTCATGCCGGTGCTGACTGCGATATGCACGTCGGCGCGGCCGGTGAAGCTCCAGCGGAAGCCGCTGATCAGGTACACGACCGGATTGAACAAGGTGACTTTCTGCCACAGCGGCGGCAGCATGCTGATCGAGTAGAACGCGCCGCCGAGGAAGGTCAGCGGCGTGATCACCATCAGCGGAACCACCTGCAGCTTCTGGAAATCATCCGCCCACAAGCCAATGATGAAACCAAACAAGCTGAAGGTGATCGAGGTCAGCACGAGAAAGCCGAACATCCAGATCGGGTGGGCAATCTCATAGTCGACAAAGAAGCGCGCGGTGACGAGGATCAGCAGGCCGAGGATCACCGACTTGGTTGCTGCCGCACCGACATAGCCGATGACGACTTCGATCCAGGAGACCGGTGCCGACAGCAACTCGTAGATCGTGCCGGCCCATTTCGGCATGTAGATGCCGAACGACGCATTCGAGATGCTTTCGCCGAGCAGGGACAGCATGATCAGGCCCGGGATGATGAAGGCGCCGTAGCTGGTGCCATCGATATCGCCCATGCGCGAACCAATTGCTGCGCCAAAGACGATGAAGTAGAGCGAGGTCGAGAGCACCGGCGAGGCGATCGACTGCATCAAGGTGCGGAAGGTGCGCGCCATCTCGAAGCGATAGATTGCGCGAATGCCATGGAAATTCACGCGCGCTCCTCCTTCGGCTTGCGCACCAGGCTGACAAAGATCTCCTCCAGCGAACTTTCGCTGGACTGCAGATCCTTGAAATCGATGCCGTGCTCACCAAGCCGACGCAGCAGGTTGGCGATTCCGGTCTCCTCCGATTGCGTGTCGAAGGTGTAGACCAGGGTCGACCCGTCCGCCGAGAGCTCAAGCGGCAGGCCCGAAAGACCTTTGGGAATCGTCTGCATGGGTTGCTGCAGGCTCAGGGTCAGTTGCTTCTTGCCGAGCTTGCGCATCAGCGTCTGCTTGTCCTCGACCAGGACCAACTCACCCTTGTTGATCACGCCGATGCGGTCGGCCATTTCCTCGGCTTCTTCGATGTAGTGCGTGGTCAGGATGATCGTCGTGCCACTCTCGCGCAGGCGGCGCACCATCTGCCACATGTCGTGGCGCAGTTCGACATCGACGCCTGCGCTCGGCTCATCGAGGAACAATACCTTGGGCTCGTGCGAGAGCGCCTTGGCGATCATCACGCGACGCTTCATGCCACCCGAGAGAGTCATGATCTTGTTGTTGCGCTTGTCCCACAACGAGAGCTCGCGCAGGATCTTTTCCAGATGGGAAGGGTTTGGCGGCTTGCCAAACAGGCCGCGACTGAACCTGAGCGTGGACAGCACCGACTCGAACGCATCGGTATGCAACTCCTGCGGCACCAACCCAATTACCGAACGCGCGGCGCGGTAGTCACGCACGATGTCATGGCCATCGGCCGTGATCGTTCCCGCGCTGGCATTGACGATGCCGCAGATAATGCCGATCAGGGTGGTCTTGCCAGCGCCGTTCGGTCCGAGCAAGGCGAGTATCTCGCCTCGGCGGATATCGAGATTGATGGATTTGAGTGCCTCAAAGCCACCCTTGTAGGTCTTGCTGACGCCGCGCACAGAGACGATCGCTTCGGCGCCGCCGACAGAGGGCGCAGGACGGGGTTGAATGGATGCCATGCAGATTTCCGCTGAAATACCGTCAAGTACGTGGGCTAGACTAGGTTCCCACAGACCACGAGGAAAATGCCATGAGCTATGTTGATGGAATGGTCATACCGGTGCCCAAAGCCAGACTCGACGACTACAAGAAATTGGCGCGCAAAGCCGGCAAAGTCTGGATGTCACACGGCGCCCTGGCCTACACCGAATGCGTCGGTGACGATGTGCCGGTCGGCAAGCGCACCTCGTTTCCGCAAAGCGTGAAATTGAAGGAAGGCGAGGTGGTGGTGTTCTCGTGGATCATCTACAAATCACGTCGCGATCGTGACCGCATCAACAAGCTGGTCATGGCCGATCCGCGCCTCAAGGACATGATGGATCCGAAATCCATGCCATTTGACGGCAAACGCATGTTCTTCGGCGGCTTCAAGGAAATCGTCAAGTTTTGAGCGCGACTGCTGGCGTCCGCGGTATGCGTGGTGGACTCCGCCGGGCCGCAGTTCCCATCTACAAGATCCAAGCGTTTACGGTGCCCGGTTCTGCATGCGCACGCGGGTCAACGCCGTGAACAGCCGGCTCATGCCCTCGGCGGTGCTGAGTTTGGGCGCGTAGCCGAGATCGCGTTTGGCCGCCGTCAGATTGAACCAGCTTGCATGGCTGAAAAGATCAAGCAGATAGGATGTCAGCATCGGCGATGCGCCGTCACTGTCGGTGCGCGCGGCAGCGGCCATGGCGCGTGCGCTGAGTGAATTCATGCGCCGTTGCTCGGGTGGAAATCCGCCGGCACGCAGCAGGGCATTGAGGAAAGCCTCGATGGTCATCGGCTCCCCTTGGCTAATAAAATAAGCCTTGCCGGCAAGCGCCGCACCGGGTTCGAGCTTGGCCAATGCAAGCGCGTGGGCATGCGCTGCATTGTCGACATGGCAGGGATCGATCTTGCGGTCCGGTTCGCCAAACAGACGCAGCTTGCCGCGCCGGGCCAGATCAAGCAGACCTGGCAGCAGACGCGATTCGCCCGCGCCCCAGAGGAGATGCGGGCGCAGCACACAGGTGGCGAGCCGCTCGCTGTTTGCCGCGAGCACACGTTGTTCAGCCAGCGCCTTGGTATGCGCGTAAGCCGAACTCCATTGCGCCGGGTAGGGCTGACGCTCGTCGGCATTCTCGAGATCGGTCTGGCCAATGACGACATTGGCACATGAGGTCAGCAAAAGGCGCGGTACCCCGACCAGTTCGCAGGCGCCCAGCATGCAGTCGGTCGAACGCAAATTCGCATCATGCAGATGCTCGATGCTGGCCAGCGGGTCGCTGCTTCCGGCCGCGTGCACAATCGCTTCGCAGCCATCCGCCGCCGCGCAGACATCCTCGAAGGCGGTGATCTGGCCGTAGCGCTGCTCGATGCCGAGCGCGGCGAGTTCGCGGTTTTCACGGCGAACCAACGCGCGGACTTGATGCCCGTGCTCCTTGACCGCGGTGGCGACGGCCTGACCGAGAAATCCGGTCGCGCCAGTCAGCAGGATCTGCATGTCTGCCTGATACTCTCGATGTTGCCGCAACGCGGCATCCCCTGATCCCGAGTGTGCCGCAGCGGATCGGTAATATCGAGGATTTCAGCGCGCTTGGGCGCTTGAAGCGTGCGCGTCAGCGGCTCCAAGGATTGGGTTGCCGACTCGGCACCGCGCTCAGTGTTCCTTGATCGGATAGGTTTCGACGCCGCCCGCCTCCGGTGCGCGCTGCGAACGCGACGGTGCCTTGGCGCCATCGCGGCCGCAGATATAGGCATTCCAATTCTGTTCGCCATTGCGGGGCTCGCCGACCGGCTTGATCGTATCGGCCGGCAACGAGGCGGCCTGGTTGCGCGCCATCACTTCAAGCTCGTCACTGACCTTGAGTCCACCACGCCGAACCGGTCCGACCTTGTCGAGCACCGAGACTGAGACGGAACCGACCAGCTTGCACTGGCTGACATCGTCATTCCAGGCAACGCGCACATCGCGCCCGGCGGAATCAAGCTTGATCCCCCAACTGCAGGCGCCAAGCAAAAGCAGGGTTGAAACGGCAAGGACATGTTTCATTGCGGACTCGCTATCGATGGGCGTAAGCGCCAACAGTTTAGGCGACGGTTGATGAATGCAGGGCGGTGGTTAGTCAGACGCTCGGCCGCTGCGGCGACACGTTCGTCAATCTATGCGGTCAACCGTTGGTCGCTTTCTGGGCACAGGCCTGAATAGATGGGCGAGATTGAAAACGCAGGCCCCGAGGTGCGCAACTCCAGCATATCCGCGCATTTCTGCAGGACCAGCGAGGCGCGACATGCTGTCCTCAAAACACCTGATCGGTCTAATTCAGGTAATACGTTGACAACATCCTGCACGATCTCGCGCCGTCCGCCTTGTTGAAGACGGTCTTGTCGATTGAATCAAGCG
Organism: Dokdonella sp.; assembly: GCA_039923515.1. Taxonomy (GTDB): domain Bacteria; phylum Pseudomonadota; class Gammaproteobacteria; order Xanthomonadales; family Rhodanobacteraceae; genus Dokdonella. The sequence goes on along the minus strand of JBDTCQ010000234.1, from coordinate 1,619 downwards.
CTGCCTGACCGAAAACGCCGGTTGGCTTTTCCACTTCGATTTTGCGTGACAGGACTTTCCCGTCGCTCGACAACTCGAGTGCCACGACAACCCAGCCTTCTATGCCTGAAGAAAGCGCACCTCCCGGATAGCGAGGAGCATAGGCAGTCTCAATCCTGTCGAGACATTTATCCGCCTCAGAGACCGATGGCGCGCCCAGTCTCCTTTCCTGATAGCTGGTCTTATCCTTCGTTGTGGCGCAACTGCACAGCAAGGGGATCAAAACCAATGATGAAATAAAAAGTGTACGCATGCATTCCTCCAGGAACTTGTTTACCGAACGGCTCGTTTGTGATGCGAAGCCAGCGATCTCGAGGGACGATCGAGGCGTGCCTGCTCAGCGAAAGCGAGGAAGATGCAGCAGAACGAACTATGGATCCAAGCCAAACATATACAACATCTTGCACGTTCGGGTGCCGGCCGCCGTGCGGAAGGAGTTCCTGTCAACGGAATCCAGAGCGGATTGACTGAAAACGCCGATTGGTTTTTCGGATTCAATCCTGCGCGAAAGAACCTCTCCTTTACTGGACAATTCGACTTCCACGACAACCCATCCTTCAGTGCGCGAACGAACAGCATCTTCCGGATAACGAGGCATGCTCCATGAATCGATCCCGCCAGCGCATTCCTCCGCTGCAGCGATTGTTGGTGCACCAAGCCGTTTTGCCTGGATATCAGATCTATCCATTGATACCGCGCAACTGCAAAGCAAGGGAATCAAAAACAACGATGGAACAAGAACTGCGCGCATGTGTCCCTCCTGGAACTTGCTGGGGCTCGCTTGCCCTGTGATATCAAGCGACAACGTGAATACAAATATGCTCGATTAAGTTCTTGGCATCAAGCGCCATAAATATCAAAACGCGCATGTCAGTGTCTTGCACCCCAGTTGCTAGAGAGAATGGCGTATCGGCAAATTTCCTGACCCCAAGCCGCCTGCCCTCCGCTGTGTGATGCTGTGAGCACGCCTGGAAAAGCGGCTCGCTCGCCTGCCGGCGAATGAGCCACGAAAGGGAGGCCGCGCGATGAAATTGCACAGACGGGGCAAGCTCGCGACTGAAGTCGCTCCCGCAAAGTGCGTGGAGGGATGACCTGAAATGCCTTGCTTCGAGCGGATAGATCACAGAATGCCTGCCACGCAGCGCGGACAAAAAAAGAGTGGGCCGCACGCGCGGCCCACTCTCGATCAATGGCGCAGAACCGCCTCAGCGGATCACTTTGCCATCAGCATCCATTACCTTGACATCACCCAGCTTGAGCGCGCGTACGGGGGCTTCGATCTTCTTCAGATCACCGACGATGACCCAGGTCAGGGCATCCGGTTTGATCACCTCACGGGCAGCGGCTTCGATGTCGGCCTTCTTTTGTCCCTGCATGCGCGCCTTGAGCGTTTGCACGTAGTCATCCGGTCGGCTGTACAGCGCATTGCCGGAAAGAATGCCGAGTACCGAGCCGGTAGTTTCGAAGCTGCCGGGCAGGGCGCGGATGCGTTGCGCCTTGATCTTGGCGATCTCGGCGTCGGTGATTGGCTTGTCGCCGATGATGGCGCGCGCCTCCTTGAGTACTTCGGCCGCCGATTC
>JBDTCQ010000233.1:0-3674 GCA_039923515.1 Dokdonella sp. | reverse complement strand
CCTTCGGAGGGCGGTACTCTATCCAGCTGAGCTACGGGCGCGTGTGTGCAAGGTGGGTGGCGGTTGCAGAGTCCGTATGAACAGGGTCCGCGAAGTCCGCGCCGGATTATAACCCAGTCGCGTGCGCAACCCGCCAATCGTGGCGGTCAAACCGCTGTTTGCGTGCTGGTTGGCGCGCCTGCCTTACGCTGACGACAGCGGCCGAGAACATCCGCAGACAAGCACGTCGGTTCGACTTGTCCGGCTTGTCCTGACTGCTTGCCTTTGATCGGGCTGGGTAGACACCGTTGAATCAATCCGACCTTGCGGCACCTTTTCCCGACGTGACATGAGGCTGCAGTCGCCCGCGGGCTAACAATTTCCTGAGAATTTGGGCAGGTGCGGTGAATGGGCCGCGGATCATAAAGCTCGCATCATTCCAGCAGCGATCCTGTCATGCGCCCGTTCGCCCTCGTGCCAGGTTTGTTCGCCCTGCTCGCTTGCGTTTCGGCTCCAGCTCATGCCGGCGGGCCGTTCGGCATCGACCATCGGATTGCCTTCGACAACTCGGGCATCTGGAAGCGTTCTTACCAGAAGGACCTCGCTGTCGGCATGGCCCTGACGACGCTCGGAGGCGCCCTGTTTATCGAAAACGACAGCCGCCTCGGGCGGACCTTCGACCAGTCGCTCGATGCAATGCTGTTCACGGCCGCGGCAACCACAGTCGGAAAATACACGTTCTCGCGCGAGCGGCCTCGGCAGACCGACGATCCAAACGCGTTCTTCTCGGGGCATGGCAACCAGAGTTTTCCGAGCGGTGAGGTTGGCGAGATCAGCGCGATCGTGACCCCGTTCATCGCTGAATATGGCCATGACCATCCGGCCGTCTGGCTGCTCGCCGCCCTGCCTGCCTACGATGCCGTGGCCCGCGTGAAGACGCGCGGGCATTGGCAGAGTGATGTGCTTGTCGGTGCGGGTATCGGCGTGGGTCTTGGCATCTTTGCGCACCGGCGCGAATCACCATTCTTCGCCGGCTATCTGCCGGGTGGCGGAGCGATGCTCGGATACAAGACGAAATTTTGACACCGTGCCCGGCAGACTGCGGGATCAGCCTTGATCCCAGCCTGCCGACGCCTCCATGTCAGCCCATCGACACATCTCAACGCCCTTGCATCCGCCGCTGGGAACAGGCGGCTGGGCCAACGTCGCGCTGAAGATCCTCATCATCGAGGACGAGCGCGACATCGCCGCGAACATCTGGGATTTCCTCGAGCGTCGTGGCTGGGTGGTCGACCATGCCGCCGATGGCGCACATGGCCTGATCCGCGCCATGCAGGGCGGTTTTGATGTCATCATCCTTGATCTCGGCTTGCCCGGACTGGATGGTCTGGAACTGTGCCAGCGCCTGCGTGATGCAGGTCAGGGCGTGCAGGTGTTGATGCTGACCGCGCGCGACACGCTGGCTGATTGCCTGCGCGGGTTTGAGCATGGCGCCGACGATTACCTGGTCAAACCATTTGCCATGCGTGAGCTCGAGGTGCGCATCCGCGCGCTGCATCGTCGACGTCTGCCCCTGCTGGATGCCAGTCTGCATGTCGGCGATCTGAGCTATTCCCCGCGATCGATGCTGGCCGAGCGGGAAGGACAATCCATTGCCCTCACTGTTGCCCAGGGCCGCATCCTCAGCTTGCTGATGCGCGAGTCGCCAAGTGTGATCCGCCGTGAACAACTCGCCTTTCTGCTGTGGGGTGAGGAAGGCGGTAGTTTCGCCGCGCTGCATACCCATGTCTGCGCCTTGCGCGCGCTGATTGATCGTCCGTTCGAAGACGAACTTGTGCAGACCGTGCACGGCATCGGCTATCGCCTGATCGCGAATCGATGAAGCGGCCCGCAACGTCGTTGCGTCGACGGGTCGGCCTGGCGCATGGATTGCTCGGTGCCTTGCTAAGCGTGATGTTTGCCGGCGCAACCATTTTCATCACCGAGCACTACGAGCAAGTGTTGCTCGATGGTATCCTGCACGATCTCGCCGCGGACCTGCGCTCACGCCATGAGGCCCAGCCACAACAGGCCTTGTCGCTCCCGCACACGCACATGCTCAGCGGCTATCTGAGTGATGCCGATGGCAAGGGCAACGTCCCCACCATGCTCGCTGGCTTGGAGCCCGGCATCCACGAAGCCGAGCTCGGTGAAGAGCTGAGCCTGCGCGTCGGCGTGTTCGATCTTGATCGCGAGCGACTGTATCTGGCGATCAATCTTGATGATGTCGAAAAACTGGAAACCGGCCTCGACGAGATCCTGGCCGTGATCGTGATCGCTGGCACCCTGATCGCCGGATGGCTGGGCTGGTTGTTTGCAGGCAGAACCATTGCACCGGTGCGGCGGCTGGCCGAGGCGGTCGACGCCTTGCCCGATCACGCTGAAATCACGCAATTGAGCCTGCTCACGGCGAACGACGAGCTCGGACATCTGGCGGCGGCGATCGATGCCTATCAGGCGCGCCTGGTCGAAGCCGATGTGCGCGAGCGGGCTTTTTTCGCCGATGCCAGTCACGAGTTGCGTACGCCCCTTGCCGTGGTGCTCGGCACAACCGAATTGCTGCTGGACGATGACCAGCTGGACGCGATCCTGCATGGCCGGTTGTTGCGACTCGACCGTGGCGCGCAGACGCTGGCCGATCTGCTTGAGGTGTTGCTCGGTCTTGCCCGCGGTACGTTTAGCGCACTGGAAAGCCTCGATACCGAGTCATGGCTCAAGCAGATCCTCGGCGATATCGTTGCAGCCGGCGCCATGCAACTGCACATCGAATCCGGTGCCGAAACCCTTCAACTGCAACGTCGTGAGGCCACCCTGGTCATTCGCGATATCGTGCGCCGCCTGCTGCGCAGCGCATCGGCAAACGACCTGGAAATAGCAGTCGGTTCCGGCCACATCGTGTTCAGTCGCGCAGCAAACACCTCGTCTGAAATCGCGCCGGATGCGATCCATGCTTCCGGTGATCGCGGTCTCGGTGCGACACTGAGCGGAAGACTCGCATCGCGCATGGCGTGGATAGTCGACGAAAGCCGGCTGGAATCAGGCGAGGTTGGCATTCGCCTGCCTTCGACAGCCGGCTGATTCGATACGCTTCACCCATCTGCCCGCGTTTCGCAAAGCCCCCGTTTTCATTTCGGATTCCCTGCATGCGCTCACGCTTCGCACCGACATTTGTGCAGACCTGCATCATCGTCGTCCTGCTTGCGTTCACCTTTCTCGGCACACGGGCGATCTGGGATCCGGATGAGGGTCGCTACACGAATGTCGCCGTGAACATGCTCGAAAGTGGCGACTGGGTCCATCCCATGCGCAACGAGCATGTCGGCCACTGGACCAAGCCACCGCTGACTTACTGGACGATCGCCGCCAGCGTGGCGACGTTTGGCTACAACGCCTGGGCGGCGCGGATTCCGTATGGGTTGGCGTTTTTGTTTTGCGCGTGGATGGTCTGGTTCATCGCGCGGCGCGTGATTCCGGGTGACGAGAACAAGGCGGCGATCATCTACGCGACGATGCTGCTGCCGTTCGGCGCGGCGCAGATGGTCACCACCGATTATGTGCTCGCTGCGGCGCTCAGCGGTGCAATGGCCGCGTGGATCGAGTCACGACATGTCGAAGCGGCGCGTTCGCGGCGTTGGATCATGCTGATGTGGCTGGGT
>JBDTCQ010000232.1:0-4420 GCA_039923515.1 Dokdonella sp. | reverse complement strand
GCGAAACGTAGTTGTCGACTCATCAAGCTTCCCAGCGTGCTGTAGGTGCTGGCAATTTCGCCATGTTCTTCGCCATAGATCTGACGTTGCATGGTCAACGACTCATTCAGTAATGACTCTGATTCCGGGTAACGCTCTTCCCGCATCAGGATGGCTGCGAGGTCCTGCAGTGTGCGCGCGATGGAATCGTGAGGTGGTGTATAGATGCGCTTCTTCAGGGCGAGCAATTCACGGAAACGGGCTTCATCGGCTGCGACATCGCCAACCCCGTTGCTGGCGATGGCCAGATTGGAGAAAGCTTCGACATAGCGATCGTCTTCCGCGATGTGGAGTGAACGCCAGCGCGCAAGCGGAGGTTCGAGAACCGCTATGGCTTCCGGGTATTTTTGCAACAGAGTCAGTGCGCCACCCGTCTCGAAACCCATGGCCAGCGCCTCGCTGCTGTCACTGCCGTAGATTTTCTGAGCGAGGGCTTCCACCATGCGTCGGTGTGCAATTGCCTCATCCGGTTTACCCAGTTCCATTTCCGCTGCAGCGATCACCGAGTAAGCGCGCAACAAGCTTGGCGATGGCTTGCGGTCGAGCTCTGCGAGCAGCGGACTCAAGAGACTCATGGCCTCCTCGTTGTGTCCTGCGCGTTGCATCGCGTCGGCGCGCAGCACCTGTGCCTCCTGTGCGGTATCGTTATCGCCATGCTGCTGTGCGAGTGTCTGCGCCTGCCCGAAGAGGGATTCCGCCCGGCCGAAACTCGATAACGACAAGCTGACTTGGCCCAGTGTGCGCAGCAAATCGGCTTGTGTTCCCGCATCGAGCGAGGAGGGCAGGGCGAGCTTGCGCTGGGCTTGCTCGACCAATGCCTCGGGCGTCGGTCGCTGGTCGCGCGGTAGATGCGCACTGGCGGTGTCGAACAATCCGACGACAAAATCGCGCACCGTGTTTGCGCGCAGCGCTTCCTGACGTGCCGAGTGCGCTTGAGTGATGGAAATTGCGAGCGAGGCAAGAACCGCCAGCACCAGCAGCGCGGTCGTGGCGACGCCACCACGATGGCGGCCGATGAACTTCTGCGCCCGATACCAGCGCGATGGCGGATGGGCGGCGACGGGTTCGCCATCAAGATGGCGTTCGACGTCATCCGCCAACGCACCCGCCGAGGCATATCGAAGTTCCGGCTCGGCGGCCATTGCCTTCAATGCGATGTTGTCGAGATCCCCGCGCAGCCGACGCCGCAGCGCACGCGCGGAAGCCGCTTGGGCCTGAGCGGCACTGGCATCGTCCACTTGCGCGGAGGGTGTGCGCGAATCGCCCGATTCGTGGCGCCGCCCGGTGATCAGTTCCGTCAGCATGACGCCCAGCGCGTAGACGTCGGTGGCGGTCGTGATTTTTCCGCCTTCGAATTGTTCGGGCGCGGCATAGGCCGGGGTCATTGGGCGGTTCTGCGTGGGTTCGCTGTCTTCGCTGTCGAGCAACTTGGCGATGCCGAAATCCAGAAGCTTCACCTCGCCGCGCGCGGTGACCATGACATTCGATGGTTTGAGATCGCGATGAACTATCAGTGCGCGATGTGCAGCCTCGACAGCGCGGCAAACGGCGACGAACAGCTTCAGCCGTTCGGAAATATCAAGTGCTTGCTTGCGCGCATATTCGACGATTGATTCACCTTCGACCAGTTCAAGCGCGATATATGGGGTGCCTGAATCGGTCAGGCCACCTTCGATCAGACGGGCAATGCCAGGATGATCAAGTTGGCTGAGCGCTTGGCGTTCGTCACGGAATCTTCTCTGCTCATCGGGCGTATAGAGATTGCGTCGCAACAGCTTCAAAGCAACGCGCTGGATCACGCCGGCCTGTTCGCGGTGGGCGAGGAAAACCAGTGAGGAGCCGCCTTCGCCGAGCTTTTCGAGCAGCGTAAATCCGCCGATGCGCGTGCCCGTGGGTGGGCCTTCAATCTCGATCTTGCCGACCTCTCCGAGCAAGGTATCGAACGAATCATCCACAAGCGTGGCGTGTTCCAGATTGTCGGCAGCAATCAGTTGCTCGATGGTTCGGCGAGCCTCAGCACCCTCGCAATGGGTGATCAGCCATTCCGCGCGCTGCGGTGGATCGATCTCCAGCGCCGCTTCAAACAAGGCGCGCACGTCAGTGGATTTTTCCGAAGGATTCATCATGGGATCGGCGCCACGAATGGTTCAGCTCAATGCCGCAACGAGAAACGCCCGTGCATAGCGCCAGTCCCGATCGGTCGTGCGTCGGGTCTGGCCGAGAATCTCGCTGATCTGTTCTGGTGTCAGGCCAGCGAAAAAGCGCAGCTCGAAAACATGCTCGGCGCGCGGATCGGACGCTTCGAGCTGGGACAGCGCTTCTTCGAGTGCAAGCGCCTGCTCGGAACTGTCGATGGTCAGTGCCGCCTCATCCGTGCCGAGGGTGACTCTCGCCCACTCACCGCCAGCCTTCTGGCGCATACGATCGCGCGCACGGTTCATCAGCAGATGACGCATTGCGCGGGCCGCATAGGCAAAAAACTGCGAGGGATGTTCGAAGCGCAGCGGATTGCCACCGTCCATGCGCAAATAGAGTTCGTGGACGAGCGCCGTGGTATCGAGGGTGCCGCGCGCTCCGCCGGAAAGGTGCTGGTGGGCCATGCCCTTGAGTCGTTCGTAAACCGCCTCAAACGAAACCTCCCCGCCGGGCGGTTTCTCCGAACCTGAATCAGGATTGTCGATACTTTCGTTGGACATTGGCGCAGCAACCCTTAGGTGGCTGCGCCAGTGTACTTGTCTCGCCGTCAGCAGTGAATGCCGGCCATGTATCCGTGCTGGAGAACATGCTCTATTTGACGGCGTTTGCAACGTTGTTACTCGGCAGGCGCAACAGAAATCGGATCGAAACCGTCGAAGAAGATCCGATCAGAAGCCGGCTCTTCGACCGCGAGGGTTACATGATCGATCCAGCCCTCCTTGAGCGACGAGTCTGTTGGCGCATTGATGCCGCCGATGCCGCCACCCTCGTTGATCTTCAGATAGACGAGGACTGAGGTATCGGGCGTCCACTGTTGTTCAGTGACAACAATGTGCGCGGATGTTGCGGGCCGGTTCCAGTTGTTGCCGGTCGAGGCGACCACCTTGTCGCCGTAAAGATCCGGATTGCCCGTGCAGGTTTCGCTGCCTGCCAGGCGCAATTCCCAGCCCACAGTGGCGTAATGGGAACCGCTGGGCAGATTGCCGCCAGAGGCGACCTTGCCCGAGCCATTCAGTGAGTAGTCGCCCGGCCCCGGAAGATGAATGCACTGTGTCGCGCCGACCACATCGGGATTGGTTGTGGTTTGCTTGATGTGCATGGAGCCACCCGTCGAGCCGGGCGCGTTCTGGGTGGAATCGTAGGATGCAACGCTGCCGTTAAAGATCGTCCAAACGCGAACATTGCTTGGGAACTCGCCATTCTCGACCAGTGGCTGCAACGCTTGGCGCTCGTAGGCGCCGACGTCGCGAGTACCGTAAGCATCGGCGACGATGCCCAGGTCGACTTCTCTTGGCAGGTGAAGCAAATCAACCAGTTGATTTCCTGCACTTGCGGCGTAGTCGATGACCGGTGAACCGGCCGTGGGTCGGTAGTCGCCGCCCGCGGTCGAATCGATCAGACGCGGATTCGCGACGAGATTCCGTAGTGAGTTGGGACCCGAGAACGAGGCCAGCTCGTTGGTCACCACGTAGTTGACGATCGGCAGCGCGCCATCATTGTGGAGGATTGTTTTGCCAGGCTGCCAAGTCACCGAATTGGACAGGTTGAATGTGCCACCGGTCTTGATGCCAATGACTTCCGATCCGCCGACCTGATTGCCAGTGATCGTCGACAGACTGATCGAGCCAAACTGTGTTTCCAGCAAACGATTGGTGGACATGTTGTCGGCGATCAGAGTGTTGAACATCCCCAAATCATTCAGTCGGATGAGTTCTTTACCTTGATTCCCCGTCACTTCAATGTAGTTCAAGTCGATTGTGTTGTTGGCCTGGCCATACATGACTTGCCCGTTTGAGCTGACGTTTCCGCTGATTGATCCGCAAGGAGACCCTACGGTGCATTCAACAGCATCGTCGCCGAAAATATTGCCTGTGGCGCCATTGAAGTCTGCGCTTCCGCCATCGCCCAGATAGAACGCGGAGGCAATCGGAGCTAAGTTGTTCTTAATCGATGCATTGCGTACGGCGAGGTCGATATCGGTGCCGCCGCGCGTGATGTAGACGCCACCACCTGACACCGACGCCGAATTGCCATAGAGCGAGGTCAACCCATCCGCGGTCGAATACATATGCAATCCGCCGGAATGACTGCAGCCGCTTGGCGATTCGATGGCCACGCCGCCGCCATATAAGGCGGTGTTGCTGCTGACTGCGGTCAGGTTTCCGCCCACTCCGGGGCTGCCGAG
>JBDTCQ010000231.1:0-5825 GCA_039923515.1 Dokdonella sp. | reverse complement strand
CGATGTCGCCCCGGTGATCCAGTTCAGCCGGATCATTCCGTTCGACTGATCCGCGCGTTCGCTGACGGGTGTTTCAGCGGTTGTAGTTTGCGCGTGGTTCGTTGACGCGCTTTCGGCCATCCAACGTGATGTGCTCGCGCAGCCACGCGGCAAACTCGGCTTCGGATTGGCTGCCTTCGGCGAGGGAAAGCATGGCGACGTATTTGTCTTCGTCGCTTGCGCTGATGTCGGCTCCGTTGAGTGCGAGAAAGACGCGATAGCAAACATGGGCTGTGCGCTTGTTGCCGTCAACGAACGGATGGTTTCGCGCAAGACCGAAAGCGAGACTGGCGGCAAGATCGACAAGATCGGGCGGCGGATCCCCGTAGGGATGTAATTGTTGCGGACGGGCAAGAGCCGATTCCAGCAAGCTTTCGTCGCGCACGCCGACGCCGCCGCCATGTTCGGCCAATTGGCGCTCATGGATGGCCAGTGCAAGTGGTCTTTCAATCCATATGATCATGACGGTTGCCTACTGCGCCAGCTTGCGCAGGACAGCGCGATCCTTGCGCATGACTTCCTCCGCTACTTCCATCTGTTGGGCGAGTATCGGGTCGTAGGTGGTCAGGCGGATGCCATCGGGTGTTTCGAGGGCAAACAGCTCATCACCTTTTTCCAGGCGCAAACGGGCCATCAGTTCGCGGGGAAGGATGATGCCGGCCGAGTTGCCGATGGTGGTGATTTTGAGCTTCATGGTGGCCTCCAAAGTGAGTTATAACGGACGTTATACAGCGGCCAGGTATCTGTTTGCAATGGACTTCAGCGGAGTGAGCGGGCGAGTGCTTCAATTCCGGATACCTGTTGTTCGTTCCGCTCCGGCCTTCCGGATTCCCCGGATTGCGATTGATTGACGCGCCGTTTTCTGCGAGGTTCCCTCGCGGCTTTTCGTTCGGCGAGTGGAGCACAATTCACTGAAAACTGACGGTCTGGATCGACGTGAACCCTGAGCGGATTGTTTCTGCCTTGCGCGAGGCCGTGCTGACCATGTCGGCCGCGCTGGTGACGATGGCGTGCGCCATGGCGATCGATCCAGAACCGGGGCCGGTGACGCTGGCCATCGTGCTGGCCTATGCCTTGTCGCGCAGTCACCTCGATCACGATCTGCGCGGCCGGCTTGAGGCGGCGGTGATTCTGCCGATTGTGAGTTTGGGCGCGCTGGCGGTTGGAATGCTCCTCCTGCATGTGCCGTGGATTGGAGCAATCGTGTTCGTCGCGGGCATGGGCTTGTCGATCTGGCTGCGGCGATTCGGACCCGCGACGCGCCGCGCGGGCTCGCTGGTCGGCATGCCGTTCATCGTGATCCTGATAACGCCCTACATTCCCTCGACCCACTATGGTCCGCTGATGGCCGCGCTGATTCCGGTCATCGTCGCCTTGCTGGCGCTGGTTTGGGTGGCGCTGTTTCATGCACTGGGCCGCAAGATTCGATGGCTGTCGCCGGTTGTGCGCAGCGAACCTTCGGTGATCGCCAAGGTGAGCCCGGCGAGTTCGCTGCGACCGGATGCGAGCACGCGCATGGCCATGCAGATGATGGTCGCGCTGGCGACGGCTTTCGTCATCGGCTATGTGTTTTTCGCGGAGCGCTGGGCCTGGGTTGTGCTCACTGCCTACATCGTCAACGCGGGCAATCAGGGCCGGCTCGATGTCGCCTACAAGAGCGTACTGCGCGTGCTCGGAGCGATGTTCGGCACCGTGTTGGCGTTAACAGTCACCGCGCATCTGGGTGCGCATGACACGTCCACGGTGATGATGATTCTTCTGGCCGTGTTCCTCGGCATGTGGCTGCGCCCGATCTCGTATGCGTGGTGGGCGCTGTTTGTCACCGTGGCGCTGGCCCTGCTGCAAGGTTTCGAAGGGCAATCGCCCGAACATATCCTCGTCTTGCGCATGCAGGAGATTGTGATTGGCGCGATCCTCGGCGTGGTCTCGGCATGGCTCGTTTTCCCGGTGCGATCGCGACAGGTGTTGCGTCGGCGCATGGCCGACGCGTTGGCGGCTCTTGCCGAGGCCTGCGACCCTGCGACGGTCGCGGCTTCGTCCGTTACTTTCAAAGCGGCCATGGGGCAAGTTGAGAGTGTCGCGCCGGCATTCCGCGCATTGCGTCGCGTGAGCAAGCGCGCGAGTCAACCGCAACCCGCGGACTGGATCGATGTGATGCTGGAGATTCGCGATCTCTCGATCCCCTTGATTGCGGGTGGCGCGAGTCCGCCGCATGTACGTCAAGCCATTGGTCGCGCGCGGAAATCGCTGCGTTCGCCTGAGCAGATTCAACACGCCTTGATTGACCTGCGTGATGCACTCGGCGTTGATACGTCAACCCGACAACCAGCCGCAATCGAGTCCGTGCCGATCACCTGATCCGGTTTCCGGCGTTTCTACGCAATGAATCCAGGAGAGCCAAGCTGCCTCCTGCGCGTTCAGTCGCGTCGCCCGCATCCATCGGAGAATTGCCCATGAAACGCCTTGCTTTGACCCTGCTCGGGATGGCGCTGATGACCGTTGCGCACGCCCAGCTGTTTGTCGACAGCTTTGATCCGCCATCGATCACGCCTCGGTTTCCGTTGGTAGCCGGTCAGTACCAACTGCCGCCAGGGCCAGCGGTCAACCAGATGCAATGGCTGATCAGCGAACTCGCGGCGGGCGAGACAACGACACTGGCTGAGGCCACGGCGCATTTCGATCCGACATTTGATTTGAACTCGATGGCGGCATTCGTGAATCAGGTGCGCAGCGAACATCCCAATGCACGCATTACCGATGTGGTTGCGATAACTCCCGTGAAAACCGTGGTCGTGATCGATTCGCCTGGCGATCCGCTGCCTTCGGGATATTTGATCCTCGGTGCGCATTACACGGGCGCGAAGAAGATCGTCGAACTGTATGTGCTGGACTACTACGGATCAGTGCAGTACGCGGCGGATCAAACCTTGAGCATGGTCCAGGCCGCGAATAAATTCGCGACCTTATCGACGGCACCGTCATTGCTGGTCGGGCGCATCAACAGCGCCAACCAATGCACGACGATGCAGGATAGAAACGCCAACACGCCGCGCGCGACTGCCTCGATCTTCAAGACCTGGGTGCTGGGCGGGGTTGGCCAATCCATTGTTGAAGGCACGCTCTCATCGAGCGAGATCCTGCCGATGGTCGCGAGCGAACTCGCGCCAGGCGGAACGATCAACAGTGAGCCGCTGAACACGCCGTTTCCGCTCAGCGACCTGGCAACCCTGATGATGGGCATCAGCGACAACACGGCCACCGATCTGCTGCATCAACGTGTGGGTCGCACGCGACTCGACCAGATTGTCACTGAATACGGCGTCGCCGATCCGACCCTGCTGCAGCCGCTGCTTGGCATCAGCGAGCAATTCCATCTTTTCTATTCGTTCACACTCAATGTGGCGCTGACCTATGTCAACGGCACGCAGCCATTCAAATACCAGTTTCTGCACGACAGTATCGAACCCCTCGGACCGAACACTGGTGGGCCGAATTTCAATGCATCGCTGCTGACATCCGGGAGCTGGCGCGCCAGCCCGTACGACATCTGCCGCGCATTCGCCAAGCTGCGGCGGTTGCCGCAAGGTTCGGAAGCGTTCAAGACGGTCGATGCAGCGCTCGGGGCCGGTGTGGCCCAGCCAGAGGTGCGCGATCGGTGGGATCGCGTCTGGTACAAGGGTGGCAGTCTGTCCTCGGGCGCCAACGGATTGCATGTCCTGACCCACGCCTGGATGCTCGAGAAGGCCGGCGAAGATCCGTATGTGCTGATCGCGATGTCAAACAGCAGTGGCGGTGGAATCGATGAGTACAAGATCCAATCGATAACCGGCCGCATGCTGGAACTGCTTTCACAAATGTAGCCGCTGATGGCCCCCTCGTTGAGGTGCCCGCGCCCGACGAGAAAGACATTGATGTGAGTCAGCCGTCAGACGACTGACCTCGCGTGCCCGCATTCGGCCACAACTGATCCGCGCCGCGTCCCCCCGATGGTGCCCAATGCTGGCGACCAATCAAAACGGGACGACTCATGCAGGCACGCAACTGGACTCAAGGCATCACCTTCAAGGCGATCGGCGTGGGGTTGCTCGCCTTGCTCATGCTGATCCCGCTGCTGCAGGTGCAAAGCCTCATCGGCGAGCGTCAGGGTTTGGAAAGCGATGCACGCTTGAAGATCGCCGAGCGCTGGGGCGGCAACCAGATGGTCGGCGGGGCGGTGCTGATCGTGCCGGTGCGCAAGCAGGTGCAGAACGAGAAGGGTTGGATCCGTGCTGACGAACTTCGCTTCGTGCTGCCTGAAACCCTGCAAGTGAAAGGCAACCTCATTACCGAAGTCCGCAGCTATGGCATCTATGCAACCCCCATCTATACCGCGACGATCGATTTGAGCGGACAGTTTCGTCAGGACGCATTCGTTGCATTGGCAAACGATGGCGGTGAGCCGCAATGGGATCGCGCTTTATTGCGCATCCCAGTCGCTGATGTGCGCGGAATCCGTAATCTATCCGCCCTCAGGATCGACGGTGTCGATGCCGCATTTGGCCCCGCTAGCGGCAGTATCGGTGGACTGAGTGCCGTCGAAGTGTCATGGCCAATCGATATGGAAAATGCGGCCGCGACGCATGATTTTTCATTCAACATGCGCCTGGCCGGCACCGCGTCCCTGAGTTTTTTGCCACTGGCGCGAAATACCGATGTCAATTTGAGCGGAAGCTGGCCTCATCCAGGTTTCGCGGGTGCCTTCCTGCCGGAAAGCCATGCAGAAAAATCAACGGGTTTCGATGCGCATTGGCAAGCACTCGATCTCAATCGCAGCTTTGGCCAGCAAGGATTCGTTGCGGGACTCAACCTGCCTGCCTTGCAGCAATCAGCCTTCGGGGTCGAGCTCTATCAACCCGTCGGAACCTATCAACGCAATGAACGCGCCGGCAAGTACGGCATCCTGTTTATCGCGCTGAGTTTCGTCGCCCTGTTCCTGTTTGAGGCGCTCGGACGCTGGCGCGTGCATCCAGTGCAATACCTGATGGTCGGGCTGGCCTTGTGTACGTTCTATATCCTGTTGCTGGCGCTTTCGGAGCAGATCGGCTTTGCCTGGGCCTATGCCATTGCCGCGATCGCCGTGGTCGCCATCATCGCAGGCTACGCGGCGGCGGCCGCGCGCAACCGACAGGCCGGAGCAACGCTGGGCAGCTTGCTGATCGTCGTGTATGCCTTGCTCTATGGCCTGATCATCAGCGAGCAGTACTCGTTGCTGATGGGTGCGATTGCCTTGCTTGCCGCGATTGCCGCGCTGATGTACCTGACCCGCCGCATCGACTGGTACGGCCTCGGCCTCGATATGGCCGCCTCGGAAGGTAGAATGCCGTCATGAATCTGCTCGCGATCGAAACCTCAACGGAATCCTGCTCGGTTGCCCTGTCCTGCAACGGCGAGTTGATCGTGCGCAGCGAATTCGCGCCGCGCCGCCACGCCGAACTGCTGCTGCCAATGTGCGAGGAAGTGCTGGCAGAAGCCGGTGTCACGCGAAGGCAGCTTGATGTGATTGCGGTTGGCCGCGGACCTGGCGCATTTACCGGCGTGCGTCTGGCGATTTCAGCGGCGCAAGGCATGGCGCTGGCGCTGGATGTTCCGGTGGTTCCGGTTTCCTCGCTGGCCGCCTTGGCCTGCGATGCCCCAGTCGACTCGAATCCCATTCTTGCCGTGATTGATGCGCGCATGGGCGAGATCTACAGCGGTAGCTTTCACCGCAATGCCGATGGATTGGTCGAGCCCATCGGTTCGGAACGCGT
>JBDTCQ010000230.1:0-3328 GCA_039923515.1 Dokdonella sp. | reverse complement strand
TCACCAAGGCGCCGAGCACGGGCATCAAGGGCGGCCATAGTGACAAAGTATCGCGCAATCTCCCGAAAAGTCGGGTCGTGAGTTTCAGCAGTTCCACAAAGCACCAAGCAGCCGCACCACACAGTATCCCGATCAGTACCGTTTTTAAAAACAGGACTTCGGTGAAGTTGGCGGCAAAGACGATGTGATAATCCGGATACGGCACGCCCAGGTACTTGGAAACCTGGAGCGCGGTGACACCGGCGACAATGCCGGGGAACAGGAAATCATGTCGAATGCGCCCGATCGCAGCATTTCCACGCCGTAGATTGCGCCTGCAATCGGGGTGCCAAACACACTCGCAAATCCCGCACTGACGCCGCAGGCCAAGAGGCGTTTTCGCAGCTCCGGATTGAGGTGCAGGATCCGACCGATGCCTGCCGCAAAACTTGCGCCGATGTGCGAGCACGGCCCTTCCTTGCCGGCCGAGCCCCCGCAGCTGAGTGTAATCAACGCTGCGAGCGGCTTGATCCACAAGGTCCTGAATGGCATCCGACCGTGCTGCTCGTTGACTGCGACGATGGGCGAATCCTTGTAACCGCTGCGACTGATTCGATAGCCGTAGTGCAATAAAAGACCATTGGCAAAACCGCCAATCAGCAAAAGACCCGCAAGCAACCACCAGGACGTGTCGTACAAGCGCCCCTCGCTGGCAAACAGTGCGCGCAGGAAGATCGTGCACCCCACGCCGACCACCGCACCGGTGAAAGTCGCGAGCACCATCCACTGAACCACCGTTGCCAGCATGACGAGAGGTTCGGCAAGGCGGGAGCGCGGCATGTGAGGTACCGGACAGGGTGAGTCAAGCAAGCAGTATGTACCGCCATCGCGGTATTCGGTAGAAAGCGGCTACAGAACCAGCAGAGTCATGATTATTTCTCCACATTATTTCTTGCCGTGACGGAGGTGTCCAACATGCATGCCCTTGATCTTGCAACTCGAGATTTGGGTTCAAGACTCAAGGTCCGAATGTCTCAAATCTGGATTGACTCCGATTTGGGATGCCTGGCCCCAACTCACTCCACGCCAATCCAGTCGATTGCCAACACGAACGGCCCCTCTTGCTTGTCGCCGATCAGCAATCCAATTTGCCTGACCTGTGATGGATCGAAGGGCGGCCCCTTGAGCGAGGTTCCGCGCACGCTGGGTTGCAGGGAGTCAAGGGCCACGCGCACGTCAGCCCACTCGCCGACGGGCGGCACGAAGTCGGCACCATAGGAGACGGCGATGCCGCGATATTCCGCATCCGTGACGAATCGAAGTTGATAGCGACGTCCATCGCCGCGCACCCGCAAGATGACGGCGTCGTAACCTGACAGGCTGACGGCGTACTCGACTGTGCGCACCGATGAAAATCCGCCATTGTTGGCGAGCGATAGCGTGCCGCTGAATTCCAGCACGCCATCCTTGATGGTCGGCTCACCGCGTGAACGCCCACCCATCACACCATCATTGACGGCCACCCATCGGGGCTCCGAAGGATCACCACTAAAATCAATCAAGGTGTGCATCGAAACCTCCGGCAATGGTTTGGCAAAAGCCGCCAAGGCGATCAGCAGAAACAGTGGAGCACATGCTGAGGCAGCCTTCGGACCAGTCATGGATTTTCACCTCACGGCGGAACTGGATTGTAGGCCGCGAGGCGCTGGCGAGGTACTGCTCCGGTCGATTGAATGCCACCACTGAAGCAGCGTCACGAGCCCAGCCTCACAGTCAGACACACACATTTGCAAGTCATCTCCTGGCGTTTTCTGTTTACAGCGCACGAGACCAATTCTATCCAAGGTTCAAGACCGGTTCTGAGCTCCCAACGACCTTGCCGAGCGATCAGTCAATGAACCCGACACACTTCTGCATTTTTCAATCAGCGATCGGGCCAGCACGATCAATCCGTTGACGCCAACGCTGGACACCATGCGCTGCGAGACCCTGCGCAGCGCATCAATGCCGCGATCCCCTTGCGGGATACCGAGGCTCGGCGGAGACTGCGCAATCAGCCCAGCGACCGGAGCCGCACCGTGAATGCCAAGGTATCCCAGAACCCGATGAGCGATGCCGGCACATTGCAGCGTGAGCGCAGCGCAGCCAAGCAGCTTTTCTTTGGCGATATCTTCGAGGAGAACCTGTTTCCGTATCCGAAGATGCGCGAGCGCGACCGCGAGATGCTGGCGCCGATGCTCGATGCCATCGATGACTTCCTCGCCCCGAGACACGCCGACCTCAAGCACTGGGATCGTGACGCCGAACAGCCAGCCGAGTTTATCCAGGCGCTGCGCGACATGGGCCTGTTCGGCCTGATCATTCCCGAAGAATTTGGTGGCCTCGAACTGTCGAACGCCGGCTACGCACGCGTCCTCGCGCAGACCAGCTCGCACGACAGTTCGGTATCGCTGACGATCGGCGCGCACAGCTCGATCGGCATGAAAGGCGTGCTCCTGTTCGGCACACCCGACCAAAAGGCTCGTTACCTGCCAAAGCTGGCCAACGGCGAATTGATCGCGGCATTTTGCTTGACCGAATCGGGCGCCGGCTCCGATGCAGCTGCCATCCGCACCAAGGCAACCCGCAACGACGACGGAAGCTGGATCCTCAGTGGCGAGAAAATCTGGATCACCAATGGCGGCATCGCCGGCCTCTATACCGTGTTCGCGCGCACCGACACGCCCGAGGGCAAGATGACCGCGTTCGTCGTCGAAGCCGCGTGGCCCGGTGTCAGCCACGGGCCGCACGAGGACAAGATGGGAATACGCGCCTCGTCGACGACCACCGTCGCGTTCGCGGATGTGCGTGTGCCGGCAGAAAATGTGCTCGGCGAAGTCGGCAAAGGCTTCAAGGTTGCCATGGCCATCCTCAACAACGGCCGCACCGGGCTTGGCGGCGGCGCGGTGGGCGGCATCAAGAACCTGATCAAGCTGGCAATCGACCAGGCCACCGAACGCAAGCAGTTCGGCAAGCCCATCGCCGATTTCGGCCTCGTCCGTGAAAAGATCGCGCAGATGACGGTCGACTGCTTCGCCGCCGAGAGCGCGGTGTGGATGGTCGCCCACTACATCGATTCGGGCTGCACCGACTACTCGGTCGAAGCCGCGATGAGCAAGGTATTCGCCAGCGAGGCCATCCAGCGCGCCAGCTACGAGGCACTGCAGATTGCCGGCGGCAACGGCTTCATGCGCGAGTTTCCGTACGAGCAGATCGTGCGCGACGCGCGCATCCTGACGATTTTCGAGGGCACCAACGAGATCCTGCGCCTTTACATTGCACTGTCCGGCCTGAAGGATGTTGGCGCCTC
>JBDTCQ010000229.1:0-7783 GCA_039923515.1 Dokdonella sp. | reverse complement strand
GATTACTCTGCAGTCAGGAGTAAATAAGCTTGTCGTGACTGCCCAAGACGCGGCGGGCAATCAAGGCACGGCGGCTTTGACTGTTACCTATACGCCGCCTGCGGCCTTGAACGCCGGTCTCCACGAGCATGTGACCACTCTGGCTGAAAGTACCAGCGACAGCTGAATAGTCCCGGCGAATCCCGAACGGCACTGCCTTTGCGCACCAGCTTTTCACCTCGTCATCCCAGCGCAGGCTGGGACCCAGTTCTGGACTTCCGATGTGAAACTGGATCCCAGCCTGCGCTGGGGTGACGAGGCAATCAAACAGCAATGTCGCTGTTTCCAACCGAATGACGTTCTTCTCCCCAACTACCGGGCATACGCCCCATGTTGGAGTAGACGTTGTGAAACAGAAAACAGTAGTTTGGGGAGCGTTGCTGATCAGTCTGGCCGTGGCCTCACCGGCCGGGGCCAGCATCTTCAAGGTCGGTACTGGCACGGGTTGCACGCATTCAACCATCCAGGCGGCGGTGAATGCGGCGAATGCAAATCCGGGCGTCGACCACATCATCCTCACGCGTAGCATCAGCTATACACAGCAGGCGATTAAAATTCAGCAGGCGCAGCCGCTGACGGTCACAGGTGGCTACGCGACCTGCGCGGACAGTGCGGCATCGGGTGCGCGCACGACGGTCAATGGGGCTGGCGGATCGGCGGACTCGGTTTTCACTGTGGAGCCGGGCTCAGCAGAAGTCCTTTTCGACAACGTGTACATCACGGGCGGCGACGAATCCAACAACTACTACGGCGGCGGTATTGATTTCACCGGCAGCGGTACGCTGACGCTGAACAATGTGACGCTGACACAGAACACGTCAGGCTACGGCGGTGGTTTGTCGGCTCGCGGCACCGGCCCCAATGCCACCGTTCTGTTGATGGGCGAGTCCATCATCACCAACAATCTTGCAACTCAAGACGGTGGCGGCATACACCTGCGCGGCTCGGTAACGCTCTGGGCGATTGATTCCAAAACCGCAATCTGGCTCAACCGCGCCACCGGACTGGCGAATGTTCCAATCGGCACCTACCACGGTTATGGCGGCGGCATGGCGGTGCTGTCACCGGCCAGTGCCTATATCGGCTCGACCGGCTATGGCGCGGCCGGAACGATTAACGGCAACTCGGCACGGGTGGGTGGCGGTATCGCATTACTCGCAGATGGAGATGGGTTCGCAACTGCCTCGCTCTTTACCACGGACCCAACCACACCACAGTCGATTCGGGGCAACTACGCCACGGATGCAGGCGGCGCGTTCTTCGTGGACAAATCGATCGGCAAGTTTGGAGAAATGAGACTGTGGGATACCACAATCGAAGACAACACCGCGCCGATCGGCTCCATTGGTTATCTTGCCAGCGCAAATAGCGTGTTTTTCGATTTTGGTGCTTTGTTGTTTATGAACATCGATTCCGAGAGCCCCTATTATCAACGCAACCGGCCGAGTCAAAGCGTCCCTTGCAATCCGGGAGTTGCCTGTAGCGTTGCCAAGAACAATCGCAGTATCGATGCAGGGGGAAACCCCAGCAATGGCGCCCTGATTTATGGGCTCAATCAAACAGGTTATTTCATAAAGAACTATCGATTTACCGGGAACAGCGGACGCAGCCTGCTCGATTTGACGAATGCTGATCGTGGCGACGTCATCAACACCCTGATCGACAACAACACCTTCACAGCAGCGGTCTTGCAGTTTCCGGAGGGTGATCCAGAAGTCGTCCTCAATCACCTGACCATCGCCGACAACGCTATCGGCGGCCCGGGTGTAATCGCCCATCGTGGCCATGTCACCCTCAACCGCAGCATCATCTGGCAGCCCGGCAAGAAGGTGCGCGATACCGCGGCATCCAGCGGCACCTTCGATGGCAGCTATGTAATGGCCAACGAGACGGCGAGCATTCCAGCAGTTGCCAATTCCTATTTCCCTTTCGGCCCGGCTTTTATGAATCCGACGTTGAAGGATTACCGCTTGCGCGCCGGCTCATCCGCTGTCGACAAGGTCGCTTACAACGCTGCGCTGGATGGCACGCTGGATGTGGATGGTCTGCCGCGATCGGTCAACTTGCCCCTGGTACCGGGCGACAATAATTTCGTGGTCGACCTCGGCGCCTACGAGCGCCAGTCGATCAACAACATCATGGTCAACGATTCGTTCAATTCCGATCTGAGTCAGTGGTCACTGCCCATTCCGAGCCTCGTCAGTCGGGATTCCAACAATGGCAATGGTCCCGGCGGCTCGGGCTCCTTGAAGGTGTATGGCACTCGTTCCGGTGGTCCGGCGAGTTTGACGGTCGCCAAACAGTGTCAGGTATTGCCTGGCCCCAGTCTCTATAAAGTGACCGGCTGGGGGCGATCGCCTGGCGCCAGCAACCTGTTTCCCGGCGACGGCTTGCGCGTGCACTGGAAGGTGTTCACGCCGACCTTTCCGGCCTATGGTTGCACGGGTATGGTCATCAGCGAAGGCGATGTGGTGATTCCGGCAACCACCAGTTGGCTGATGTCGCCCGCCGCCGGGCAGTTCGCGATTTCCGTGGACGATCACTACTTGAACGCGGCGGTCGAAATATCGTTGGTGGCGATTGATATCGACCCCGTCGATTTACAAGGTTTCCGACACTTCGACGTCGCCTTCGATGGCATCACCCTCGAAGCCAGCAACGACCTGATTTTCGCAGACGGCTTCGACTGATCCGAAGTTGCTCAAAGGACGCCGAAACGTGACGTCGAACGGGTAAAAACGATCGGGGTCAGGTCCGTCATGGAAGCGATACGCTCCCAGGCCAGACCTGACCTTGTCGTTCTACTAAATCGCTTCCCGACTGCGGTTCGACGCGTGACGAAAACAACAATGTCGTTGTCTCCAACCAAATGACGTTCTTCTCCTCAACTACCGGGCATCCGCCCAATGTGGGAGTAGGCGTCATGAAACAGAAAACAGTGATCTGGGGATCGTTGCTTCTCGGTCTGGCCGTGGCATCCCCGGCTGGGGCCAGCATCTTCAAGGTCGGCACCGGCACGGGCTGCACCCATTCGACCATCCAGGCAGCGGTGGATGCAGCAAATGCGAACCCCGGCGTCGATCACGTCATCCTCACGCGCAGCGTGAACTACACACAGCAGGCGGTAAAAATTCAGCAGGCGCAGCCGCTGACCGTCACAGGTGGCTACGCGACCTGCGCGGACAGTGCGGCATCGGGTGCGCGTACGACGGTCAATGGGGCTGGCGGATCGGCGAACTCGGTTTTCACTGTGGAGCCGGGCTCAGCAGAAGTCCTTTTCGACAACTTGTACATCACCGGTGGTGACGAATCCGACAACTACTATGGCGGTGGTATTGATTTCACCGGCAGCGGTACGCTGACGCTGAGCGATGTGACGCTGACACAGAACACGTCGGGCTACGGCGGTGGTTTGTCGGCTCGCGGCACCGGCCCGGATGCCATGGTTCTGTTGATGGGCGAGACCATCATTACCAGCAACCTCGCAACGCAGGATGGTGGCGGCATCCATCTGCGCGGATCGGTCACGCTCTGGGCGCTTGAACCCAAGACCGCGATCTGGCTCAACCGGGCCACGGGATTGGCAAATACACCGCCCGGCGTTTACCACGGTTACGGCGGCGGCATGGCGGTGCTATCACCAGCCACGGCCTACATCGGCTCAAGCGGCTACGGCGTCGGAGTGATCAACAACAATACGGCGCGTGTCGGCGGCGGCGGCGCCGCACTTACTGATGCTGATGCTGGCTATGTCTTCGACAGAGCCAGGATTTACCTTTTTACGACCGATCCAACCAAGCCGCAGAAAGTCTCTGGCAATCGGGCCACGGACGTGGGCGGAGCATTCTATGCAGACGCAAAACTAGGTTTCTCCTCGCATTACACCGGGCAGATCTATATTTGGGATACGACGCTGGAGAACAACTCGGCGCCAATCGGATCTATAGCGTATGTCGTAAATGACACGGACTTCACCGGAGCTTCATCGAGTGGATATTTTTGGATGAATAACACCTTGATCGAAGGCTACACCTCCGATCGCCCTGCAGCCAGCGTTCCTTGCAACCCGAATATCGTGTGTAGCGTGGCCAGGAATAATCGAAGCGAGGACGCGGCAGGTAATCCGACCAACGGTGCACTGATCCACGGCACCAAAGATGCGGAGATGCGCATCAACAATTATCGATTCACAGGAAACAGCGCACGCAGCTTGCTTGATCTCGCGAGCGCCTACTATGTGAAAGTCACCAACACCTTGATCGACAACAACACCTTCACGGCGGCAGTTCTGCAGTTTCCGGAGGACGATCCAGAAGTGGAACTCAACCACCTGACCATCGTCGACAACACCATCGGAGGCCCTGGTGTGATCGCTCATCGGGGGCATGTCCAGCTCAACCGCAGCATCATCTGGCAGCCCGGCAAGAAAGTGCGCGATACAGCGGCATCCAGCGGCACTTTCGATGGCAGTTATGTGATTGCCAACGAGACGGCGAGCATCCCGGGTGTCGCCAACCTTTTCTACCCCTTCAACCCGGGATTCATGAATCCGACGCTGAAGGATTACCGCCTGCGCGCCGGCTCGGAGGCGATCGACACGGTGCCCTATTCCGCCGCGCTTGATGGCACACTGGATTTGGATGGTTTGCCACGCTCAGTCGATCTGCCGCTGGTGCCTGGTGCAGCCGTAGACCTCGGCGCCTTCGAGCGCCAGTCGATCAGCAACATCATGGTCAACGATTCGTTCAATACCGATCTGAGCCAGTGGACATTGCCCATTCCGAGCCTCGTCAGTCGTGACTCCAACAATGGCAATGGCCCTACTGGCTCGGGTTCATTGAAGGTGTTCGGCAACGTGTCGGGCACGTCAGCCACTGTTACGGTCGCCAAGCAGTGTCAGGTGTTGCCCGGCCCCAGTCTCTACAAAGTAACCGGCTGGGGGCGCTCACCCGGTGCCAGCAACCTGTTTCCGGGCGACGGTTTGCGCGTGCACTGGAAGGTATTCACTCCGACCTTCCCCGCTTACGGATGCACGGGCACGGTCATCAGCGAAGGCGATGTGGTGATTCCGGCAACCACCAGCTGGCTGATCTCACCCGCCGCCGGGCAGTTTGCGATTTCGGTGGACGACTACCTCTCCAACGCGGCGGTCGAAATATCGCTGGTGGCGATTGATGTCGACCCGCCCAATCTGCAAGGTTTCCGCAACTTCAACGTCGCCTTCGATGGCATCAGCCTCGAAGCCAACAACGACCTGATCTTCGCGGACGGCTTCGACTGATCCGAACGCACCTGTTCGACGCCGTAAATCGGCGTCGAACGGTTGCTCGCGAGGGGATCAGCGATGGGCTATTAGTCGCCGCTCGCTGCGGAGCCATTAAACGAATTGCGTTGCTTCACGAATTTCAGCATGGATGTGAGAGCTCTGCGAGTACCGATCGCAGAGCCTTCGATCGGACACAAGGGATGTGCGGGCGGAAGTGAAAAGCAGGGCAGCCGCATTGAGTCCAACTCTTTACCGTGTCGGTCCTGCTCCTCAGCGGCGCACTACCCGGGTCACCTCTGTTCCATCGACGGTCATTTTCCACACACCTTCGATTTCACGCGGTGGCGAAGAAACCCTGAATGTGGTTGTCATCGGGCCGATGCCGACTTCAAAATCGTCGCCATGGAATGCCTTCAACGGCGCTTCGATCTTTGTCGAGACACCCTTGTGCAAATGCCTGTAGGCAACGCTGCCGTCGCGAGTGATGAGCAGAAACATTCCATCGGCTTCCCCAACGGCCAACATAAGCTGACTTGGTCAGCGGCACGTCGATTCCGCAGGCGGCCAAAAGGATCAGCGACAGGACAGGGGCAAGGAATCTGGAACTGCGCATCGTCGCCTCCATCGGTCGCTGAGCCTGGGTCAATCGGATCGAGTCGGTCAAACCGCCCACTCACGCTTTCGACAATGAATCCTGCAAACGCATGATCAAGCCGTCCAGCGGCTGAGGTCGACTGAACAGGAATCCCTGGTAGTTGTGGCAGCCAAGCGTCTCCAGGCTGGCACGCTCAGCCTCGGTTTCGACACCTTCGGCAACCAGGTCGATTTCAAGGGCACGACCGAGCGCAATGATCGTCTCGACAATTGCCCGATTTCCGGCATTGGATTCGAGGTCGCGGACAAAGGTCTGGTCGATCTTGATCGATTTGACCGGCAGGCGACTCAAGTAGGCCAGCGAGGAGTAACCGGTACCGAAATCATCAACCGCGATTTCGACGCCCCGCGTGCGCAACAGCGCCATCCTCGCAGCGGCGGCCTGGTTGTTGCGGATCAGGGTGGACTCGGTCAGCTCCAGTGCGATTCGACGCGGATCGATGCCTGCCTCATCGATGTCGGCAAACAGCGCCTCGACGAAATCCGGATGATTGAACTGGACCGCGCTGACATTGATCGATACGCGCTGGAATGTCGGCGGCAGCTCAAGTGCGTGCAGGCGACGAATGTCCGCACAGGCGCGGCGGATCACCCAACGACCCAGCTCAAGCATCAGGCCGGTTTCCTCGGCGACCGGAATGAAGGTGGCTGGCGAAGGATGTTCCCGGTACGGACTGTGCCAGCGGATCAACGCTTCGGCGCCAATGCACTCGCCGGCCCGGTTGTGCTGGCTCTGGTAGTAAAGCTCGAATTGTTCCGGCGCCTTGAGCGCGAGCTGCAATTCCTTTTCGAGTTGCCGGCGCAGTTCAAGCCCCGCCGACAGGCGACTGTTGTAATACATGGAACTGTTGAGTCCCGCGAGTTTGGCCTGATACATCGCGGTATCCGCACGCCTGAGGACCTGCTCGGCACTGCACTCGCCTTCGGGGAACATTGCGATGCCAATCGATGGCGTCACATGCAGCCGATGCTCGCCGGCTTGCAGGGCATCGGAGAAGCCCGCACGAATGGTTGCGAGCAAAGCGTCCACGCGTGACCTGACCTTGTCTTCGTCTCCGATCAATCCGCCGAGCAGAATGACAAACTCGTCGCCACTGAGGCGCACCACCACGCCATCGCCAGCCAGGATCGACTGCAGCTTTTCAGCGACAGCGACAAGGAGCAGATCGCCAATCGCATGGCCGAGCGTGTCGTTGACCATCTTGAAGCGATCCAGATCGAGAAACAGCAACGCGCCACGACTGCCCTCGCCGCGCGCACGCTGCAACTCGGTATCGAGACGCTGCATTAACTGCCGCCGGTTCGGCAACTGGGTCAAATCATCGTGAAGCAACTGGTAAAGGATGGTCTCTTCGGCCTTGTGTCGCGCGGCGATCGCCTGAAGCAGGTTTTCGTGCTCGATCGAGGCCTGACAGCTGAGCGCAAGGCGGCTGATCAATGGCTTGAGCAACTCGATGATCGGACGATCAAGGCCGTTGCCGCTGCGCTGCAGCGTCATCACTCCGAATTCGCCAAGGCGAAACGAATAGCAGTGATGCTCGATGGTCCGGTCGAGGCAGCAATGATGGACAGGATCGGCGGCTTCGCCACCCGCGAGGCATGCCTGCGGAATGATGATCGTCGCGGCATTGCGCGGAACGCTCAGGAAATGATCAAGCCGATCGACGCGCGCACTCGCCTGCAGCAAAGGCTCGCCTTCAGCCGTCTGCAGAAAATGGAACTGGACAGACGACAAGCCGAGCCGGCGCAAGACCACCCTCGAGAACGCCGCCAGCATCGGCTGCAAACGCAGAGTCGTGCCGATTGCCATACCCAACTCGTGCT
>JBDTCQ010000228.1:0-11082 GCA_039923515.1 Dokdonella sp. | reverse complement strand
GGCCGCTGCCGCCGTCGCCGCCCTGCTCGGCGCGAGTTTGCTCAGTGCCACCGACAAGCGCTGGCCCGATTACCAGGAACCCCTGATCGGAACGGTTTTCGTGCTCGCGGCGACCGGCAGCCTCTTGCTGCTGGCGAACAATCCGCACGGTGGTGAGCACTTGAAGGATCTGCTCATCGGCCAGATCCTCTGGGTCAGTCCAGCGCAACTGTGGACTGCGGCCATAGCTTCGCTGGTGTTGCTGGCGGTGATCGCATGGCGTGGCGCAAGGCTGACCGGATTGGCTTTTTATGCGGTGTTTGCGCTGGCCATCACGGTCTCGGTGCAGTTGATCGGGGTCTATCTGGTCTTCACCAGTCTGATTGTCCCGGCACTGGCAACCGCTGGCATGCGCGGTCGGTCGCGATTGGTCGTCGCCTACGCGATCGGCGCTGGGGGTTACGTCACCGGCCTGATTCTGTCTGCCGTGCTCGATCTGCCCAGCGGCGCGATGATTGTCTGGACGCTTGCGGCGTGTGGCGTCCTTGCACAGGCGCTGCCGATGGTTCGCCGCTCGCCGCGGTCTCGATTCCCCGCGCGAACGGTAGCCGAAAGCGAAGCGTGAGCGGAACGCTGGCCTGCGCCGCCGCGCTCAGGCGGTGGCCATGAAGCCGAGATCCGGCGTCGAGAAACGTCCGAGATTCGGAAACACCGTCGACATGTCACCAGCAGGCACGCCATACCAGCGTGCGATGGTGGCCGCGTACTGATCCACCGAGCTGGTCGGGATAATCTGTCCCCAACCGGCATCATCGGGGCCTTCGACGCTGAGGTTTGGCGGGATGCCGTAGATGCGACGGCCATTCACCGCGCCGCCCATGATCAGGTGATGGCTGCCCCAGCCATGATCCGTGCCGTCGCCGTTCACGCTGGTAGTGCGGCCAAATTCCGAGGCGGTGAACGTGGTCACCGCATTCGCCACGGACATTTCGACGGTCGCGGCATGGAAAGCGGCGAGTGCGGCATCGAGTTCACCGAGTTGCTCGGCCTGAGTTACGAGTTGGTCGTCGTGGGTGTCGAAACCACCGAGGCCGACATAGAAGATCTGGCGTTGCATCTGCAGGGTTGAGCGGACGTTGATCAGTCGCGCGATCATGCGCAGCTGGCGGCCGAGCCCCGTATCCGGAAATGTTGTCGTCAGCGCGCTTTCACCGTCGAGTGCGTTGTTGATCATCACCTCGTTGTCCATGGATCGGCGCATCACCGACGCATACTGGCGTTGCAGCGCGTTGCCATGCGCCGCGTCCCGCAAGGCGATGAACGCGGCGCGGCGTCCGGGATTCCAGGGTTGCACGGCGTTGATTCCCTGGGCGCCGTCTTCACCGACAAAGTACGGAACCACTTCATCACCGGCCTGGAACACGTTTTCGCCATCGATGGAAATGTTCATCGACAGTTGCTGGTTGGTGTTGCTGGTGTGGAACATGTCGGCGAGTCGACCGCCCCAACCGCGACGATCCAGTGCATCGGCGCGGGTCTGCAGCCAGGTCACGCTTTGATCGCTATGCGAGAACAACTGCTTGGGAACCGGAACCGATTCCGCCTCGTATTCGGTCTTGGTGATCGGGTAGAGCAGGGGACCGACATTGGCAGCGATGGCCAGTGGCGATTGGGTCTGGTTGAACAGTCCGCGCAGCAGGGGCATGGCTGGGTTCAGTCCGAAGCTCGCGCCGCCGATTGGTGCAACGCTCGGGTTCAGCGCAAGCAGACTCGATGAAGGCAGCGCCAGACCGCCGCGCGCGCTGGCGTACTGGTTGTATTCCGCCGTGCTTCGCGGCACCAGCATGTTGAAAGCATCGTTGCCGCCATACAAATAAACGCAGACCAGGGCGCGGTAGTCATTGCCGAGCAGTTGATGGCCCGTGGTGGCTGCCGCATGAGCGAGTGAGAGCTTGCCGGCGAAACTCGTGAAAAGTGCCGAGGAGGCGGTTGCGCAAAGAGCGCGCTGGATAAAATCGCGTCTTTTCATGGGATCACCGTTCAATCACGTATTCGGGAGAGGTCTGGATCAGCCAGATGGCATCCTGGACGCGCTGACGACGATCGTCGGTGTCAGCGTCATCCATGCCCTGCACATAACTGACCAGGGTATTGAACATCTGGCTCGACATCGTGCGACTCATGAACAGCAGGTCGTAGCGGTCGATCAGGCGAACCGGGTTGCTGGCGAATGGCAACTCGGTATCCAGATCAATGGCGATGTCCTCGGGATCAATCCACGGATTGCCGCGCCATGCCCAGAATGTTTTCGAGTCGAGTGCATTGGCGACACTGGCCACGGTGGTATCGGTGGTGATCTGGAATTCGGGAGCGCTCAAGCCGAGGTTCGACAGTTCGCCCGGTGGGCTGTAAGCGGGCAGGAAAAAATTGAATACGCTCGGCGAGCGCAGCGCCGCCTGACCGAGATAGTAATCCGCATACCACTCGCGATAGCGCCCATCGTCTGCATGCGCGTTCATGGCACGCCATAGCTGGCTCTGGCGAAGCAGCGGCTCGCGCAGTTTCCCCCCATTGCTGGCAAGGGTAGGCAGTTGCCGCGCCTCGGTGTCCATCAACACTGCGCGGACCACCGCACCGAGATCGCCGCGCACGCCAAGCCCATTGTTGGCAAACTTTGCCGCCACTCGACCGACGTAAGCGGGGCTCGGATTGCTCGTCACCAGGCGCTTGATCAAACGGGTGGCGATGAACGGGCCAACATTGGGATGGTTGAAGATGTTGTCGAGCGCAGCGCCCAGGTCGCTGGCTGCCGTGCCGCCACCACTCAGCACTCCAGCGGGCAGGGTGACGCCAGGGTAGTTCAGCAGTTGCTTGTTTTCTGCCGAGGCGTGATAGCTCTCCCAGGCTTGCAGAGGCAGAAACCATGAGGCGTTCCAGCCTGGGGTTGGCCAATCCACCGGGCCGGGCGGGCAGTACTCCCATTCCCACCACTGGCCACCGCTGGTCTGTGGGCAATTGGCCCAGTTCCAGCCGGTGAAGACATGCGCGAATCCGCGGATCGTGTCCTGGTTGTACGTCGGCGCGGGTTGGCCACCGACCGTTTGTACGCTGCCGTCAGCATTCAACTTCACCAGTCCGACCGAGAACAACTGCATGATCTCGCGCGCGTAGTTTTCATCGGGGCGAATGTTCGCGACCGGGTCCGGCTTGCGGTTCTTGAACATCGACAGGTAATGGCCCATGACCGGGCTCAGCGTCACCTTCTCAAGCAGGCTGCGGTAGTTGCCGAAAGCGTTGTCGATCAAAAGATCGTAATAGGCGGCGGTGGCAATGGGTTGCCCGTCGATTTCGCCGTTCTGGTCGGAGATCACAAACAACTCGCTCAGGGCGAAGCCGACGCGCTGGCGCAATTGATCGGGCCCGGTGATGGCATGCAGCCACCAGGCCTCCTGACGCGTGTTCTGATAAATATCGAGACCGGCCGCTTCCAGGTTCTCCATGTACGGTCGTTCATGGGAAGCAGGCTGCGCGGCCTGATCGGCGAGCCAGGCGTTGTAGCCCATCCGGCGCAGCCGGGAAATTTCGGCAAGGCTGGGGCCAAAAGTCGCCTGGGTCAGAAAGCGTGCGGCATCAGCATCGGACCAGGGGCCTTCGGCATGATCGTCGAACCCGCCATCGAAGACGTGATCTCCGGCGCAGGCCATGCCACTGAAGGCGAGTATCGTTGCCGCCAATATCAGGCGACCAAACAGGATCTTCATGCGAGTCCCCAAAATCCAGCGCTTCCAGCAGGCGACGCTATCGACTTCGCGAACCTTGCAGTGTGACCACGGTCACGCGAAATCACGCCGCGCTTGGCAAAAGCTAGCGTGGTTCTCGTTTTGCATTGGGGCCGTACTGCCGCAAGTCGCAAATGCATTGAACGATTGCTTGGCCACCGACTTCCAGGATCGCAAGGGGCAGGCTGAGATCCGCATCGCCAACGATAACCCGACCAACCCGTTTGCCTACCGGCCACGCTGCGTGACCATCAGTGAAGGCACCCGCATCCTGTTCGCTGCGATTCCGGATTTTGGCATGCATCCGCTCTACGGCGGAACAGTCAGTGGCGGTCAGGCAACGATCGACCCGTCCAGTCCGATCGGCTCGTTCACCAGCGGGACTGAAGGACAGCGCATCCTCGTTGATGCCGGTGAGTTTCCCTATTTTTGTGATTTCCATTTTGCGGCAGGAATGAAGGGTTCGATCCGCGTCGTTCCACAGTTGTTCGCTGACGGCTTTGATTGACAGGCGTGCGCCGAGCTTCGTCGCGATGTGATTTTCAGGCATTATTCTGAGCTGGTAGCAGCGTTGATATGGCTGCAGCCCCCTTCGTCCTGACCTCACGGTCAATGCTGTGTTTCGCGGGCAATGCGCCAGCGAGCACCGCTTTTTTGCAGTATCTGGATCAATTGATGGCAAATATTCCCGGGATCAACAAGGCCGTATGGCGCAAGCGTCTTGCCGGCCTCTCGCCACGAGTCGCAAAAATGGTCGAGCTGGCGTCGGCCGGAATCGAGGGGCGCCGCCTCGAAGAGGCGCGACGAAACCTTGTTGCTGCCTGTGTGCTTGCGCCCGCGCATCCCGAGGTTCTTCGGTTGCAGGGGGTCCTCAAGCATCTTGAGGAGCGTTACGAAGAAGCCGTCGAGATTCTGCAAAAAGCGCTGGCTGTATCGCCCAATGACCCTCTTATCCTCAACAATCTCGGCAGTTCATTGCGGGCAAGCGGTGATATTGAAGGAGCGATTGGGGTTTTCCAGCAGGCGACGCTGCTTGATCCAGGTCTCGCAGCGGCCTGGTTCAATCTTGGCAAGACGCTGAAATCCCAGGCTCGGCCAGAAAATGCGCTTCCTGCGCTTGAGCGGGCCCTCGAGTTGTCGCCGGCCCATGTGCCTGCACGGATCGTGTTCGGTGATTCGCTGAAGGCGCTGGGCAGAATCGACGAGTCGGCCACGGCGTTTCGTCATGCGCTCAAGTTGAATCCAAGGAATGCCCAAGCCTGGTTTTCCCTGGCCAACCTCAAGACCGTTCCGCTGACCGCTGCCGAGGCCAATCAGCTGGGTCAGTTGTTGGGTGAGAGGTCATTGTCCGATGACGACCGCATCCGCATGGGTTTTTCCCTGGCCAAGGCGCTCGAAGACATTGGGCGTTATGAGAAATCATTTGCCGCCCTGGTCGAGGCCAATCGCTGCAAGCGTCGCCAGAAGCCCTGGCAGGCCGCGGATTTTTCGGCGCGAATCGACGAAATCATGGAAGCTTGCGCACGCCCCCCGGCGGCAACGGCTCCTTTGGGGCAAGGCTCTGAGGTCATTTTCATAGTCAGCCTGCCGCGTTCGGGCTCGACCTTGACCGAGCAGATTCTGGCAGCGCACCCCGAGATTGAAGGTGCCAGTGAACTTCCGGATTTGCCGGCCATCATCAACGAGGAGTCCGAACGGCGAGGTGTCGATTTTCCTGCCTGGTTTGACGCCGCGACGGCCGATGACTGGGAGCGGCTTGGGAAGGAATATCTCAAACGGACCGAGCGCTGGCGTGAGCATCGCCCTCGTTTTACCGACAAGGGCTTGGCCAACTGGCAATCGGTAGCCGCCGCGCTGGCCATGTTGCCGTCGGCCAAGGTCGTGGTTTGCCGACGGGATCCGCTGGAGACCTGTTTCTCATGCTTTGTCCAGCTGTTCGCGCGCGGTCAGAGGTTCAGTTACGACATCGACGACGTGGTTGCCTATTGGCGGGACTTCGATCGGCTGTGCCGCCATTGGACAACGATCTACCCGAATCAGGTGCGCGATATGGTTTATGAGTCCCTGCTTGCCGAGCCCGAAACCACGACCCGATCTCTGCTGGATTTTTGCGGGTTGTCTTTTGATCCGGCCTGCCTTCGTTTTCATGAAGTCCGTCGAAGGGTTCGAACCGCGAGCGCGGCGCAGGTACTTCAGCCACTTCGGCGCGACACTGCCCGGTCTGACCGTTACGGTGCGGCGCTTGATGGATTCAGGAAGGCCCTGGCCTGAAGAAGGGCCTCCCAATCCAGATTGGCTCGGCGCATTTGCGGTCAGGCGCCAGTGTTTGTTAACCTTGCGAACCGCTATGTGTCTGCCGGCGCTCAAGCCCGAAATCAAAGTCGGGCACTGTTTCGCTCAAATCTCAATGGGGTCATTCATGATTAATCGCAAATCCTTGCTTGCCAGCGGAATCGCTGCGGCCATCTTCACCATCTCAACTGCTGGCGCCGCGACCTTGCAGACCAGCCATGTTGGTGCGGTCACTCAGCCCAGCTTCAATACGCCAAATGGTTCGACCATCCTTTTTGATCAGACGGCAAACCCGAGCACCAATGGCACCACGGCGCAGAATTTCTCCTCTTCGTATGATGCTTATGATGCCGAGGCGGCCGACGATTTCGCGGTACCTGCGGGTGGATGGACGTTGTCCTCCGTCAATTTGATCACGTCGACAAGTGGCGGTTTCACGGGCCCCACGACGGCTTCCGTAAACATCTATCCGGACGCGGCGGGCGCCCCGGGTGCGACGGCGGCATGTTCGTATGCCGCAGCGCCGGCGACAATCGGGGCGACGACGACGGCCATCACATTGCCGACGACCTGCGCCCTTCCCGCAGGCACGTATTGGGTAGCGATTTCGGTCGCTCTCGACTTTGGGGTCGGCGGACAGGTTTTCTGGACAAACAGCACGGTCGGAAGTCTGAGCGATGGCGTCTGGCGCAATCCCGGCGATGGCTTTGGAACGGGATGCACCAACTGGGGCACGCTTGCGGCCTGCGGTGTTGGCGGCGGCGTTGATCCGGGCTATTCATTCCAGTTGCTTGGTGCGGTTGGTGGCGGCGGCGGTGGCGTGATCCCGTATGTGCCGGCACAGGAATTGCCGACACTGAGCCAGTGGAGCGCGCTGCTCGCAGCGGGTGGTTTGGCCCTGTTTGGCCTGTTGGGTCTGCGTCGCCGCTCGCGCGGCTGATCGTTCCCGATCCAGCGCACGTTTCAAGACGGGGGCCTTGCGGCCCCCGTTTTTTTGTTTGTGTGCGGCAGATCTCGGCATAGCAGATCTGGATTGAACTGGCGGAGAACGCCATGTGCGGCGTTTATTTTCGGCCGATTGGCGCAACGCTATTCCCTTGCCTGTGGAGCCTGCCCCCATGAAGTGGGGCGCTTGGCGATCTCAACTCTCCTCCAGGGGTTGCTCCTTGCAGGCGCATCCGGTTTCGCAATCGCGTCAAAAGAAAGCCCGGCGCAAGGCCGGGCTTTTGTTGGGTCGCTCCTGGGGAACTCAGTCGATGCGTGCGGCGCGCTCGCGGCGTTCGATCAGGCTCATGTCGGCCTGATTGATCAGGCGCAGGTCACGAAGCTCGTACGGAGCCTTGAGCTGTGATTCGGTCATGCTGCTCCCATCGAAGTTCAGGGTTATCGAGGCCGTTCCGACACCGAGCCAGGCAGCGGAATGGGCAACCGCTGCAGGCACCAATGAACCATCGCTGCGTGTGCCATACAGCGTGCCGGCAAGCTGATAGCGACTCGCCATCGCGGCCTGGATACCCACCGAAAGAGTCAGTCCCCGGTCTTTGGCCATGCCAGTGGGTCGGTCGATCAAGCCGGTCAGGCGCGCGCTGGCAACGCTGACCGCGAATGCCGAGCGCGCATCGCGCGGAACGTTGACCTGACGATTCGAGGCATTGCCAAACGCATGGATCTCCCAAAGGCCAAAACCACCGGCATGGGCCGCATCCGGGCGCACCTCGGCGGCATAAGTGCCATCCTGCTGACGGATAAAGCGCACATCCTGGTTGGATCCATCGGGCGCACTGAGCAATCCATCGACGCGATCAAGCGTTGCCCCCTTTATCGCCGTAACGATGCGCACCGAATCGCCAGCAAGCATGGTGTCGCGCTCAGCTTGCAGTGACATCACAACCTCACTGGCTGGCTCGAATACATGCACGAGATAGCCGCCGCTGGCGGTCGGTGCGATCAACTCGATGCGACCGCTGCCAAGCGTATCGGTCAGTTTGACGACGACGCTGCCGGTTGGAACATCCATGCCGGCGCCACGCAGGGCATCCTGATCGGCTGCGGAACGCACCGCGTCATTCGCTGTGTAGAGGCGGCCATTGGCGCGAAACGACAGCGTCGAGGCGTCGATGACGCTGGTATTGCCGGCATGCGGGCTCAGGCGGATCAGCGCACCAGTCGCACTGGTCGACAGGGCGAGGCCTTGCTGCAATTGGTCGGCACTGGCATCGACCCAGTATTCTCGGCTCTGCTGCACGAACGGAGCCGGTCGTGCGTCAAGCATCTGGGCAGGATCAATCGCCCATGACATCGACAGCGGTTGGTGATCGAGATTGGCGATGGCTGACTTTGCCAGTGTTGTCGTCTGCAAGTGGCCGGGTACAAGATCGGTCGATCGCGCTGCGATCAGTTGCACGGGTGATGCCGCAGCGGCGGTCGCGCTGACGAGCAACAACGAGACAATCAGGGAACTCAAGTGGATTTTCATCGGTGGGCTCCTCAAAGGTCGTCGCGAAGGATGGTTTCAAGGCCGAAACAGGCGCGTCGGCTCTGGTTGTGCGAGAGCACCTTGCCGCCGAGGCGGGAGGTGTCCTTGAACCAGAGTGAGCCTGCGGCTTGCTGGCTCGTGCATTCGAGGAAGCCATCCGAGCAACTGGCCAGCCAGTTCTGGGTGATTTCAAGGCCCACATTGAGTGCGTAGCCACCGCAATAGGCGTTCGAACTGAAGATTCCCGAGCGGACATCGGTACCTACTACACTCCAGAATCCCTTGGGCAATGCTGGCCTGCCACTCGTGCCAATCAGATTGTTCTGGTTGTAGTAAGCCATCCAGCTGACCTGCTGCATGCGCACCGCATCGCTCTTGTAGCCAAGCAGCCAGCCGAGGGCAGATTCGAAAACGTTGCCGCTGATGGTTGCGTCGGCGAGGGGGGTTCCCGCGCTTGACGGTGCCAGCGCATTGACCCAGCGGATCTTGCTGATGATGGCCGGGTAACGACTGTCGTAAGTGGGATTCGACATGATCCAGCGCATCACATTGCCGCCGTTGGAATGGGTGATGACGACGAGATCGGTGATGTTCTTGCTGGTGATGAACGAGGTCAGTTGCGTAGCCAGGCAACCAGCCGCACGGCTGTCCCACATGTACTGCTCGAAATCGCAGTTGATGACCGTGTAGTTGTTCTGATTGACCAAACCCTGACGCACGGTATTGACCATGGTGGGTTGCCAGTAGTCGTTGTAGGCATCAGTCTGATGGCCGGTACCGTGGACAAAGGCGACGCCGGTTCCCGCGCTGGCGGCAAACGCGGATGCGGTGCCGAATGCGAGCAATAGCACAAGTGCAATGCGGATCATTGAATCCCTCCCGATGCAGCCGCTCAAGGAGCGGCTGCGGATGGACTCCGGCGGACTTCAACGGTGCGGCGTCCATGCCGGCGCGAAGGCACGGCGGAGCGGATACATGGGCAATTGCGTTTGGCACATCCCCTCCCGGAGCACCTTGACGCGCATGCAACATAGTCCACACTGCGCCATGAGTCAAACATGCGTTTGATTATGTCTGATCTCGTAATGAGCAGGCTTTGTCGTCGTGGTTGCCCGCGTTTGCGATCGTTGGGGCGTCGGCGCGCGGACTTCGCCGCTTCAGAGTTGTCGACAAGTTTCTGCTGAGAGAGGCTTCAGGCACAGCCGTGGCCTGCGCTTGAAAAGGCTACGACTCGAAACGTTCGATCTTCCGCAAACGCAGCATGTTGTAGCCAGGCGAGGCTGCTGCCAGCGGAGATCAAGGACTTGGGCAGCCCTGTCTTCGAGACTGCCTGTGTGCTCGTTGAAACCTGACTTCTGCGCACTCTGCCTGGCTCAGACTTCGAGCGAAGCGAGATCGCCTTTCTCCTCAAGCCAGCTCTTGCGGTCAGCGGCGCGTTTCTTCGACAGCAGCATGTCCATGATCTTGTTGGTGCCGTCGTCGCCATCCTCGATTGCGCCAACGGTCAACTGGACCAGGCGACGTGTATCCGGATTGATGGTTGATTCGCGCAACTGACTCGGATTCATTTCACCCAGGCCCTTGAAGCGGGTCACATTGATCGCGCCGCGCATCTTCTCGCGCTCGATGCGTTCGAGAATCGCATCGCGTTCCGATTCATCGAGGCAATAAAACATCTGCTTGCCGACATCGACGCGGAACAGTGGCGGCATCGCGACGAACACGTGGCCTTCGCGCACGAGGGCAGGGAAGTGCTTGATAAAGAGTGCTGACAAAAGCGTGGCGATATGCAGGCCATCCGAGTCCGCATCGGCCAGGATGCAG
Organism: Dokdonella sp.; assembly: GCA_039923515.1. GTDB lineage: Bacteria > Pseudomonadota > Gammaproteobacteria > Xanthomonadales > Rhodanobacteraceae > Dokdonella. Next base: position 732 of record JBDTCQ010000228.1, on the reverse strand, counting down.
ACTTTTCCATAGCGCAGACCGGTGATGTCGTTCTTGCCGGGATCGCAGCCGATGGCGACGGCCAGATCATGGACTTCCTGCGAGGCAAGCACGCTGCCGGATTCCACTTCCCAGGTGTTGAGGATCTTGCCGCGCAGCGGCAGGATCGCCTGAAAATCCTTGTCGCGGGCCTGGCGGGCAGAACCGCCGGCGGAATCGCCTTCGACCAGAAACAACTCGGTGCGTGACAGATCGCTTGATGCGCAATCAGCCAGCTTGCCGGGCAGGGCCGGGCCCTGGGTGATCTTCTTGCGCACGATCTGTTTTTCGGCCTTGAGCCGCAGCGCCGCGCGTTCGATGGCGAGCTGGGCGATCTTCTCGCCAATCTCGACATGCTGGTTCAGATACAAGGAAAAGCCATCGTGCGCCGCGCTCTGCACCAGGCCAGCCGCATCGCGTGAGGACAGGCGCTCCTTGGTCTGACCGGAAAACTGCGGCTCCTGCATGCGCAGCGAAAGCACAAAGCACAATCGATCCCAGACATCCTCGGGTGCGAGTTTGACTCCGCGCGGCAGCAGATTGCGGAAATCACAGAATTCGCGCAGCGCTTCGGTCAGTCCGGTGCGCAGTCCGTTCGCATGGGTACCGCCTTGCGCGGTCGGAATCAGGTTGACATAGCTTTCCTGGGTCAACTCGCCTTCCGGCAGCCAAGCAATGGCGAAATCCACAGCGCTCTTCTCGCGCTTCTGCGAA
>JBDTCQ010000227.1:0-7159 GCA_039923515.1 Dokdonella sp. | reverse complement strand
GAGGCCGATGGCGTGCCCTCCGGTGAGCTCGACCTGAACCTCATTGGGGGTGAGGCGCACGTCGGCAGCCTGCGTGGCTTTTATCACTTTTCCAACGGACGCTTCGAATCCAGCCCCAAACTTCCCTTCGAACAAACCGGGCCCATCACGCAGTTCCTCCCACTGAACGCGAAGGAGATTCTGGTTGCCGGCTCATCCGGCCGGCTCAGGCTGCTATCCCGAGGTGTCTCAGGGGTCTACTCGCGCCAGGAAAGCGCATTCGATGGCATAGCCGGTTTTGGCAATATCCACGACATCATGCTGGACAAGAGCGGAATCGTCTGGCTGGCGACCGACTCCGGTGTCGTGCGCATCGATCCCTCGGTCAATCTGCCCGCCTCGAAGACTCCGCAGGTTCTCATCCGCGAGATTTCCAATGGCGGGCGCGCGTTCTTTTCAGGCTACGGCGGACTGCCCACATTGAACCTTGCCGAAGGTGACAGCATCCGTTTCAGCTACGCCCTGCCAAGCTACCGCGCCCCGGAGATCAACAGCTACCGCTCACGGATTCGCCATGAAGGCGGCACCGAGGAGTGGAGCAAGTGGAGCAACGAGGTCCGCCGGGATTTCACCAATCTGCCTGCCGGGAGCTTGCTCTTCGAGGTGGAGGCACGCGATGCGGCTGGCGCGTCGGGCGGGCTCGCCTCGGCCCCGATCACCGTGATCGCGCCATGGTATCGGCGTACATCGACCATGGTCGCGTTCTGGCTGGCGGGCCTGGGCTTGCTCGTCATTGCCGTTCAATGGCGGGTTCGCGCGCTTCGCACACGGGGTGTGGAGTTGGAGCGCCTGGTTGCATCCAAGACCGAGGCACTGCAGCTTGCAGCCGCCACGGATCCGTTGACCGGGCTCTGGAATCGACACCGCTTCGGCCAGTGGGTTCACGATGAGGTTCACGCGATCGCCACGAACGCAACGCGTGCCGGATCCGTTGAGCCCGCCGACGTCATCGTCTGCGCAATCGACCTCGATCATTTCAAGCACGTCAATGATCGGCACGGACATGCTGCCGGCGATATGGCCCTCAAAGCTGTCGCACAACGATTGCTGGAAATCAAAAGTGAAGATGATCTGATTTTCCGCTTCGGCGGTGAGGAGTTCATCTACCTGGGCTTGAACCGGCATCGCGATCAGGGCGAGAAGCTCGCCAGGCGGATTGTGGAGGAGGTCAATCAGATCAGCGTCGAACTGGAGAACGGTGTGCTGATCGACCCGACAGCCTCGGTGGGCTGGTCGGTCTATCCCTTCTATCGCGAGCGTGCTGAATTGTTCAGCATGGATTTCGTGCTTGGGGTCGCCGACCGCGCGTTGTATGTGGCCAAGGGCAACGGGCGCAATTGCGCAGTCGGCTATTTGCCGAATCTCGGCGTCGACGAGATCGACCGCACCGAGGCGGACTGGCGTATCCAGGTTTTCGAGCGGCATCCCGATCTTCTGAAACAGGTGTGAATCGGGACTTGAACAGACGGGCCACTACGCCATCTCATCCGTACCGGATCCGATGACCCGCAAGCCCGCGCCAGCGTCGCGCGGCCACTATTGCTCGTACGCACCGATATCGATTTGCGCGCCCTGGATGCGGGGATTTCCAGCGTAGTCGAGCGTGCCGACGATGGTCGCGCCGAGGTTGATTCCAGCGCCAACAGCGGGCGATGCCGGTTGCACATGCAAATCGGGCGTCACCGTGTCTACGAATTGTGGATTCGCTGATAGTGCGCTGGTGTCTTCGCCACTGCCGCTTTTGTAGCCGGCGAAGCTGTTGTACTCGATGTTCTTCCAGACCCAGATTGGTGTTGCCGCACTGGTGAAGTAGAGGTTGCGATCCATGTCCGCGGGGCTTGTAGTGTCGCCAGTGAAGGCGTTGACGAGCAGTCCCTGGCTGCCTGCGCGGACGATGTTGTTCTTGAAAACATTCGATGTTGCATGAAACTGGATCTGGAATTCGCCGCTGTAGATGTTCGCGCGATCGTTGTCGAACAGCGTGTTGTTGACGATGGTCACCCGTTCGCTGCCACCGACGTTGGCCGCATAGCCGCCAATTGAAATACCGGCCGAGTTTCCCGAGTGGATCAGGTTGCTGCGCACGATCACGTCGCTGCTCGTGCGCCCGGCATGCTCGCTGGCAACCTCGATACCGAGATCAACGTGATGGATGAGGTTGCGCTCGATGACGATGCGCGTGCCGCCATCCACATAGATGCCATCGGCCGCGTACTCGCTGCCGTAGGCGGGATTGCCGAACGAGCTGATGTTGTAGACCGTGTTGCCGGCGATCAAGCCATCGCGCGCCTGATCGACACTCGGATCGGGCGCAACGCCTTCAAAGCCGATCGCACCAATGGCGATGTTGTTGGTGTCGTGCACCGTGTTGCCGATGATCTGCCAGTGCTCGACATTGCCATCGAGTGAGAGTGATTCACTGCAACCCAGCACAAGGTGATCGATTTCATTGCTGGCAATAACCACATCGCTGATCGATGCCGCCAGCCGTGTGCCGTCGACTTTCAGGCCGAACGCATTCGCGGCACAACCCGAGGCCGTCGTCTTGATGTCATGGATATGATTGCTGACAAGACGGATGCCCTTGCCCGCGCCGGTCACATAGATCCCGATCGGAACTTTCGCGGCTGAAGCCGTGCTGTAGTTGCGCACTTCGAAGCCGCGCACGGCAACGCGATTCACATCTTCCAGCGTGATCAGCCCCCATTGTCCGCCCGGGATCGGCAAGCCCGCTCCATCAAGAATCGGCTGCTCGCCCGGATACGCTGTGAAAACAATTTCACCGGCCTCATCCGAACCGCCCACGCTGATCGACAACAGCTCGTTGTAGATACCGCCGCGTGCGCAGACCGTATCGCCCGCAGCAACGTGATCGGCCGCGAATTGCAGATGCCGCCACGGTGACTGCGCCGATCCCGCATTTGCATCGTTGCCGCTGGTCGCGACATAGCGAACCATGCCCGAGCGCATCTCGAAACCGGTCTCAAGAAGCGTGTCGCCGGGTATCGGACACGCCCAAGCCAGTGCGGGCCAAGCGGCCAGCGAAACGAGGGTCAATCGAGAGACGTGGCGATGGCTCATGGGATTGCGAATGGCGACTTCCCACCAGTTTGGGTCAGGGCTGTTCGGGACTTTGCTTGCCCAACAGATACTCGTCAAGAAACAGCATCGAGGCCGCATTGAAATAGTCGCTGTTGGATTTCTTGCGGAAGCCGTGGCCTTCGTCGGTGTAGAGCAGATACCAGACCGGCTGGCCGTTGCTGCGCACGGCTTTGACGATTTGCTCGGCCTCGGTCCAGGGCACGCGGGGATCATTCTTGCCTTGGGCGACAAGCAGCGGTGCACTGATCCGTTTGGCGTTGTTGAGTGGCGAGATACGCTCGAACACAGCCTGCATCTTCGCCTCGCGCTCGTCGCCATATTCAGCGCGGCGCAGATCGCGGCGATAGTCCTCGGTGTTTTTCAGGAACGTGCCGAAATGCGAGATGCCCACGATATCGATTCCGGCGCGGATGCGTTGCGGATAGTTGGTCATGGTCGCCAACACCATGTAGCCGCCGTAGCTGCCGCCCATGACGGCGACACGATCGGGATCGAGCCCAGGTTGTTTTCCAATCCAGTCGAGCAGCGCACCAATATCCCTGACCGAATCTTCGCGCTTCTCTGCGTTATCCAGACGCAGCCAGGATTTGCCGTAACCCGATGAGCCGCGCACATTCGGAAAGATCACGGCAACGCCCAGCTCATTGACCATGTATTGCGTATTTGGGCTGAAGGACGGCGTCGACTGGCCTTCCGGGCCGCCATGGATATTGATGACAACCGGAATCCTTTTGCCATCGGCGACCTTCGCCGGGCGATACACGAATGCCGGGATCGTGCGCGACTTTTCCTCGAACTTGTCGAAGGTCGGATAGCGGATCAGGGTCGGCGCAACGAACTTTGAAGTGTCCAGTCCACCCACTTCGCTGTGCGTCCAGCGCGTCAGCTTTGCATCGGCGAGATGGATGACATAGGCATCGCTGGGCGAGGTCGCGGTGTTCAAGGTCAACGCCAGCCGTTGTCCGTCAGTCGAGAACGCCAGGCCGCCGATCGTCCCGATCGGCAATGCCGGCAGAGTGATCGCGGTGCGGCCGGGCAGCGTGAGCACATGCAGGGTGTCGATACCATCTTCGTTGGCGATAAACGCAAGATGGCGACCGTCACCGGCGATCTCGAAGGTATCGATATCCCACGGGATTGCACCGCTTAGTTGCTCGAGCGCGCCGCTGTCAGGATCGTGGTAGCGCAGGGTCTTGAACTCGCTCGGCTTGCCCTTGAATGGTTCATCGGAGACAAAGTACACACCTCGGTCGCCTGGCGCGAATTTGAACCCACCGAATGCAGCCTTGCCGCCATCAACCGGAAACAAGCTGAGCTTGCCCGATTCGAGATCTACCTCGCCCGGATGGGATTCGTTGATCGAGACATATTTGATGATCAGCAGTTGCTTGCCGTCGGCAGAGAAATCCAACGCGCTCCAGTAGCCGCCATCCGTCAGCACCGGCCTGGACTTGCCGGTCTGCATGTCGCGCACCCAGATATCGGTGTCCTTGCCGTTTCGCGAAGTGCTCGAGAAGGCCAGCAGCTTGCCATCGGCCGAAAACAGCGGGCCGCGATTCTGCGAGCGCTTGCCATCAGTCAGCAGGGTTGTTTCGCGGCTGCCCAAGTCGAACCAGAACAATTGCGAAAACTCGTTGCCGCCAACATCACGCGAAAAAACGAAGCCATCGTGCGAGGATGCCAGCGGTGCCGGGCTCAGACTGCCCACCGGTTCGCTGAAGAAGGTCAGTTGCTCGCGCATCGCCATGGGTTGGCAGACCCGATGTGCCTGACTGGTTTCGGCAAAGCGCGTGCTGATCAGCAGGCAACCCTCGCGTGTCCAGCCGGCAACGCCCGCGCCGCGCGTGTTCTGGTAGCGGTTGAGTTGATTGATCAGCGCGGCCGGAATGGCCGGGATGTTCTCGCTGATGCGGGTGCCAACTTCTTCGCGGACCACCGCGTCTTTTCCTGGCGCGGCATCCTGCGCCATCACCGGCAAGGCCACTGCAAACGACAGTGAGGCGGCCGCAGACAGCAGTCGTCCCAGCGCGGGAAATGATAGGTTGATCATGACAATGCTCCAGACAATGCGACCGGCGAGCTTAGCGCAGTTGAGAGGTGCGAACTCCGCAGCCGGATATGCAGCAAGAGCAATCTCTCGCAATGCGACAGACGAGCCCATAATCCGCGCATGGCCCCGCAAGATCCCGACGACCTCACACGACCATCGCGTATCAAGGGCCGTGGCGCAGCGAGCAATCGGGAGGGTCGCTTCGAGTCGCTGGCGAAGACGATCGAGGACGATGGCTGGTATCGCGAGGTGGAAGCAACGCCGCGACCACCGACGCATGTCTCTATCGAAGTTGCGCGCTCGATCATCAGCCGCAACGAATCACCGGACCTGCCATTTTCGCAATCGATCAATCCGTATCGCGGGTGCGAGCATGGATGCAATTACTGCTATGCACGGCCTTCGCATTCGTATCTGAATCTTTCGCCGGGGCTTGATTTCGAGACGCGTCTGTTTGCCAAGACGAATGCCGCCGAACGCCTACGCGCCGAACTGGCCAAACCTGGCTATGTCTGCGAGCCGATCACGCTCGGCGCGAATACCGACTGCTATCAGCCGATCGAGCGCGAGTACGGGATCACACGCGAGATCATCGAGGTGCTGCAGGCCTGCGATCATCCGCTGACGATCATCACCAAGAACGCCCTGGTCGAACGAGATCTTGATCTTCTCTCGCCAATGGCAGCGAAGAACCTGGTCCAGGTGTTCGTTTCGATCAATGCGCTGGACAACCGCCTTGCAAGTACGCTCGAACCCCGCGCGACAGCACCGCATCGACGCCTGCAAGTGATCGGCAATCTGCACTCGGCGGGGGTTCCGTGCGGTGTGCTCGTCGCGCCAATCATTCCGGCGGTTACCGACATGTATCTGGAACAGGTTCTCGAACAAGCGGCCGCGCAGGGAGCGCGCATCGCTGGCTACACCGTGCTGCGCCTGCCGCACGAATTGAAGGAGCTGTTCCGCGAATGGCTCGATTTGCATGTGCCGGATCGCGCCGAACACGTCATGAGCTTGATCCGGCAGATGCGCGGCGGCCGCGACAACGATGCGCGGTTTGGTTCGCGCATGCGTGGCGAAGGGGTCTATGCCGATCTGATCGCGCAACGCTTTCGGCTGGCCTGCCGCAAGTTCGGCCTCGGGCGATCACGTGAGCTGACATTGGATGTCTCGCAATTCATCGCACCCCGCAAGCCGAGCGCTCAAGGCGAGTTGTTCTGAGCGGGAATGAATGCTGGGCCGGGTTTAGAGAAAAACCGCAATGACGCGCTTGCTATAGTTCAATCCACGCGCACGCACCCATGGATCTCCCTTGCCTCACACGCCCCTGATCGCGATGCTCGTCGGCGGTATCTGCCTCGCCTTCGTGTTTGGCATGATCGCGCAGAAGCTGCGACTGTCGCCGCTGTTTGGCTATCTGGTCGCAGGCATCGTCGCGGGCCCGTTTACACCCGGTTTCGTCGCCGATGCGGCGATCGCCCAGCAGCTTTCCGAGATCGGCGTGATCCTGATCATGTTTGGCGTCGGTCTGCATTTCTCGATTGGCGATCTGTGGTCGGTGCGAAAGATCGTCATACCCGGCGCTTTGTTCCAGGTGCTGATTGCGAGCAGTCTCGGCCTGCTGCTGGGCTGGCTGATGGGCTGGAGCTGGGGATCAGCGCTGATTTTTGGTGTCTGTCTGTCGGTTGCCAGTACCGTGGTCCTGTTGCGTGCGCTGGAAGAGCGGCGCCTGCTCGAAACCCGGCGCGGCCGCATCGCGATTGGCTGGCTGATCGTCGAGGACCTGCTGATGGTGCTCGTGCTGGTCATGCTGCCGCCACTGGCCGGCTTGCTTGGCGGCGATTCCACCGAGGGTGGGTCGGCCAGCAGCGGCGATATCCTGCGCGCACTCGGCTGGACACTCGGCAAAGTCACCGTCTTCATTGTGCTGATGCTGGCGATTGGTCGACGCGTGATTCCATGGGTGCTCGA
>JBDTCQ010000226.1:0-6914 GCA_039923515.1 Dokdonella sp. | reverse complement strand
CCCGAGGGAGAGCGGCAGGATAGATCCGCTTGGTCTAAAACGCGGCAACGCCGAGCAAAATGCCGAGTCCAGCGAGGACCAGCAATACAAGAAAGATGAAAAAGACGATCTTGGCGATACCGGCGCTGGCACCGGCGACGCCGCTGAACCCGAGGGCGCCTGCAATCAGCGAGATGATGGCAAAAATGATGGCGAGCTTGAGCATGTCAAATCCTCTGCAAGTGGGTGGAACGCCGCACGGGACTTCTGGTGATTCGCTTTGTCGGCGAGGCGGACCTGTTGAAATGATTCAAGTGCGCGCAACGAAGGTGTTTGAGTGGAGGCTTGCATGGAACGCCATGATCGATGCGAGCACACGAATCAGGAATTCCTCAGTCCGTCAAACAGCCTTGAGCGGGCCTCTTTATACTTGCATGCGTACGCGAGGATTTTTCCGTTTGGCGTGCAGTCATTCAGCCGACAGCGGGGCTGGCGTTCAGTATTTAATATACAAATAAGCGGACGGGTCTGCCGCACGCAATCTACGGGGGGCTGCGAGCATTGCACACAGGGAATTTTTATGTGCCCGCCGCCATCATAGTGACTGGAGAAAATGCTGAACGGGTTCGATGGATTCCGATTTACGGCGGCGATCGACGTTCAGGTGCCAGCGGGCCAGCAGACCAGCGTTTCAGGATTGTCGCGAACAGTAACGCTGTGCCCGCGGCGATCAGGGCTGATGCAGCAACATCGGAGAGAAAGTGTTTGCCCATGTCGATTCGGGCGCAGATTGCGAACACGGGTATGAGCATCAGGGCAATGCGCTGCCACGCCCGGGGAGCGGCTGCCGCGAGCGGCAGCAGCAGGCCGAAGTAAAATGAACTATGCCCCGACGGAAATGATCCGCCGCCGACAAACCAGATTGTCGACCAGTCGCCGCTCTCCAATACCTGCGAGGGCCGCATGCGGCCAAATGTATTCTTGCCCAGCATCATCAGGCCAATAGTCGTGGCCTGGATGAGTCCGGCAAGCACGATGACTGCGGCAAAGGCACGTGGCAATGGAGTTGCGTAGGACAGCGCGAGCAGCACCAGCCCGCTACACACGAATACGGCTGAAGCGAGCCAATAGGAAACATGGATGCCAGCCAGCGTGTCGAGGATATCGAGACCCCTGACGAATACAGTGGCGTTAGCCAAGTCACTGCCATGGATCCATTGCGCCAACGGACGATCAAGCAAGAGCAGGCCAGTCAACATGAAAATGGTGGCAATCAGTGCGCTGATCGCCAGAAAACGTCGGTTCATCAAAACTCCGCGTCGAAATCCGCAGATGCACGCTGCTGCGAGTTTCTGCTTTCAGAATTAAAGCGCCTTTATGGCATCATAATGCGCTGGATTTCCAGTCCCATGAGTCGATGCATGCCCAGTAACGAATCCCGCGGGCCCCGCCAGATTGCCCGTGCCGCGGTCTGGTCCTACCAGGGACTGCGCGCCGCCTGGACCCATGAGGCATCGTTCCGACTGGAGGGCTATCTGTTTGTCGTCTGTTTCCCGCTCGGCTTATGGCTGGGTCAGGGCGGCGTGGAAAAAGCAGTGCTCTGCGGCAGCCTCATTCTCGTGCTTTCAGCCGAACTGCTGAATTCCGCCATTGAGGCCGTAGTCGACAAGGTCAGCCCGGAGTTCCACGAGCTTGCCGGACGTGCCAAGGACATGGGCTCGGCGGCGGTTTTCGTGCTCATGCTCAATGTCATGCTGTGTTGGGGCCTTGTTCTATGGCCTCGATTCTTTTGAACAGCGGCGCCGCTTGAATGCTGGAACTTATCGCTGATCCCAATTTTTGGGTTGCCCTGTTCACGCTGACTACGCTTGAGATCGTCCTTGGTATCGACAATCTCGTGTTTGTCTCGATTGCGGTCAGTCGTCTGGCGCCGGGGCAACGTCCGCTGGCACGCAAGGTTGGCCTTGGTCTGGCATGCATCACCCGCATTGGCTTGCTGTTGGTCCTGTCCTTTCTTGCCGGACTGGATGACCATCGGCTCGGCTTGTTCTCCATCGGCGATCAAGTCATTTCGCTGCGCGACCTGATCATGATTGGTGGCGGATTGTTCCTGCTGGTCAAGGCGGTCATGGAAATCCACCAGGAGCTGGAAGGCTCACGCTCCGATGAAGAGGAGGGGCGTGTTTTCGCATCCTTTGTTCTTGTGATCCTGCAGATCGCCGTGATTGATATCGTGTTCTCGCTGGATTCGGTGATTACCGCGATTGGCCTGGTCAATCAAATTGTGGTCATGGTTGCTGCCATCATCCTTGCTGTCGGCGTCATGATTCTGGCATCCAATCCGGTGGGTGATTTCATCGATCGTCATCCGACTCTGCGTATGCTTGCGCTGGCGTTTCTGATCCTCGTCGGTGTGGTACTGATCGCCGACGGTTTCGAGTTTCATATTCCACGTGGCTATGTCTACTTCGCGATGGGTTTCTCGATCCTGGTCGAGTCGCTGAATTCGTGGGCACGCAAGCGCACCCGGAAGCACTGAAGCGCCGACCGCGTAGAATGACGCTATCGCATAAATAACCGGGAAATGCTTTGACTGACGAGATTCAAGTACCTGCGCTGTACCTCAAACGCGGTGAGGATACGCGGCTGCGTGCCGGCCATCTGTGGGTGTTCTCCAACGAGGTCGATGTGACGCGCTCACCGCTGTCGGGTTTCGAGCCTGGCCAGGTTTGCGCGATCCTCGACAGCCGTGACAAGCCGATCGGAGTCGGCTACGCCAATCCGAATTCGCTGATCTGCGCACGCCTGGTCAGTCGGGGAATCGAGCATGCGCTGGACAAGTCCCTGTTCGTGCACAAGCTCAATGTCGCCCTGGCCTTGCGCGAACGTCTTTTTGACGAACCGTACTATCGACTCGTTTTTGGTGAATCCGACGGCTTGCCCGGCCTGACCATCGACCGCTTCGGCGATGTGCTGGTTGCGCAGGCGACGACTGCCGGCATGGATCGTCTCAAGGAGGAAATCACCGAGGCCATCGTCAAGGTGCTCAAGCCACGCAAGCTCTGGTGGAAGAACGACGCTTCGATACGTGCGATGGAGAATCTGCCGGAGCTTGTCGAACTGGGCGTGGGTGAGCCTGACAACGAACCAATGATCGTGCGCGAGGCTGGGCTTGAATTCGAGTGTGATCCAGTCGGCGGACAGAAGACCGGCTGGTTCTACGACCAGCGCGGCAACCGCGACCATCTGGCTCAGCTGGTCAAGGGCAAGCGCGTGCTTGACATGTTCAGCTACTTGGGCGGTTGGGGATTACGCGCGGCCGCATTCGGCGCCAGCGAAGTGGTTTGCGTCGATGCCTCGGCGGCTGCCGTCGAGGCGATCGGCCGTAATGCGAAGCGCAATGGCATGGAGGATCGTGTCAGCGCCGTGCGCGCGGATGCCTTCGACTATCTCAAGGCCTTGCGCGAGAAGCGCGAACATTTTGATGTCGTCATCCTCGATCCGCCGGCCTTTGTCAAACGCAAGAAGGATCTCTCCGAAGGTCGGGTGGCCTATCGGCGGCTCAACGAGCTGGGTATGCAGGTGCTGGCCCGCGATGGAATCCTGATCACCTGTTCGTGTTCGTATCACATGCCGCGCAGTGTCTTGCTCGATGGCGTTCAGCAGGCCGCACGCCATCTCGATCGGCAGGCGCAATTGCTGCTCAACCTGCAGCAAGGCCCCGATCATCCGATCCATCCGGCGATTGCTGAAACCGAGTACCTCAAGGGTTTCATTTTGCGCGTGCTGCCAGCGTGAGCACTGGCGCTGGCATACTTCGAGATTGATCCGTCGCGAATCTTCCAAGTGATCCCATGCACTATTTTGTAGACATCGACCCCATCGCGTTCTCGATCGGTCCCGTGGCCGTGCACTGGTACGGCATCATGTACCTGATCGCCTTTGGCGCTTTCTGGTTTCTCGGCGAACGCCGCCGTCGTATGGGTCGTCTGCCAGTCGGGCCGACCGCTTTCTCCGACCTGGCCTTCTACGGCATGATCGGCGTGATCGTCGGCGGCCGTGTCGGTTACATGCTGTTTTACGATACAGCCGACTTGATGGCCCATCCGTTGTCGCTGTTCAAGATCTGGGAAGGGGGCATGTCCTTCCACGGCGGCCTGCTTGGTGTGCTTGTGGCGATGTGGGTGTGGGCGCGCCGCAATGGTCTGCACTTCTTCGATGTGATGGATTTTATCGCGCCACTGGTGCCGATCGGACTTGGCATGGGCCGGCTCGGCAATTTCATCGGCGGCGAGTTGTGGGGACGGCATACCGATGTGTCCTGGGGCATGATATTTCCCCGTGCCATCGAGACGGCCGGGCATTCAATTAAACAACTCAAAGCAATGGCGGCAGCTGGCCAGCTCGACAACGAGGCGCGCCACCCCTCCCAGCTTTACCAGATGGCGCTTGAAGGATTCGTTTTGTTCTGCGCGCTCTACCTCGTATCCATGAAGCCGCGTCCGCGCTATCTGGTTTCCGGCTTGTTCGCCCTGCTCTATGGCGTATTCCGTTTCGCCGTCGAATTCGTGCGCGAGCCGGATGCACAACTGGGCTATCTGGCCTGGGGCTGGCTGACCATGGGCCAGATCCTGTCGCTCCCCTTGGTCATTCTCGGCCTGGTTCTGATCGTGATGTCGAGGCGCGCACCGATCTTGCAGCCGCGCATCGTCGAGGATCCGCCGAAGGATGCGAGCTGATGCAGCAGTATCTGGAACTGCTTCGGCACGTCCTGGAAAAAGGCACGCCGAAATCCGATCGCACAGGAACCGGCACGCATTCCGTCTTCGGCTGGCAGATGCGATTCGATCTGGCCCAGGGTTTCCCGTTGGTCACGACCAAGAAATTGCATCTGCGCTCCATCATCCACGAGCTGATCTGGTTTCTGCAGGGCGATACCAATATTGCCTACCTGAAGGAACACGGGGTTGGCATCTGGGATGAATGGGCCAATGGCGAAGGCAATCTCGGTCCGATCTACGGCAAGCAGTGGCGATCCTGGCAATGCGCCGATGGTCGAACGATTGACCAGATCGCCTGGTTGATCGAGGAGATCAAACGCAATCCCGATTCGCGTCGGCTCGTCATCAGCGCATGGAACGTCGCCGATCTCGATGCGATGGCCCTGCAACCCTGCCACACGATGTTCCAGTTCCATGTCGCCAATGGAAAATTGTCGTGTCAGCTCTATCAACGTTCGGGCGATATTTTCCTTGGCGTGCCATTCAATATCGCCAGCTATGCCGTGCTGACCCATATGGTTGCTCAGGTCTGCGGGCTGGCGGTCGGCGACTTTGTGCACACCCTGGGTGATGCACACCTGTATCTGAACCATTTTGACCAGGCCCGCGAGCAACTGACGCGCACACCGCACGCCTTGCCAAGCCTGCACCTCAATCTGGATGTCGGCTCGATTTTTGATTTCCGTTACGAGGACGTGCGCATCGATGGCTACATCGCCGACAAGCCGATCAAGGCACCGGTGGCGGTGTGATTGCGCTGATTGCAGCGCTCGACCGCAACTTCGCGATTGGCCGCGATGGCGATATGCCCTGGCATCTGCCCGACGATCTGAAGCGCTTCAAGCAACTCACCCTCGGCAAGGCTGTGCTGATGGGGCGCAGAACCGCCGTTTCCATTGGCCGCGCGCTGCCCGGTCGAACCAACCTGGTGATGTCGCGCAGCGGCAGCGCGCCATATGCCGGACAGATCAGCGTTGATTCGATCGATGCCGCTCTCACGCACGCCGCCGGCAACGACCTCATGGTCATCGGAGGTGGTGAAATCTATGTGCTGGCAATGTCACGCGCCGAACGCATGCACCTGACTTGGGTTGATGCAGAAGTCGAATCGGCCGACACGCATTTTCCACGTTTTGATTCGGCCCAGTGGACCATAACCGCCGACGAATCCCATCCGGCCGACAATACGCATGCATTCGCATTCCGCTTTGTCGATTACGCACGGAAGTAGATTCCACAAACGAACGGCATCGCGATTGAAGTCGCTCCCATAGAATGCATGCTCGGCCGTGGGAGCGACTTCAGTCGCGATGCTTCTTCGCGAGACCATGAGATGCATTGCGACTGAAGTCACTCGCATTGAGTCAGAAGTTCGAAACTCCGCTCACCGCCTAATCGATATCCTTGCCTTGCGGTTTCGGACGATCCGAATGGAGGACGACGAATTCAGGTTCCTCGACGTCAATGCGCATGGCGGTGAGCGCACCGCCCCAGACGCAACCGGTATCGATCGCATAGACGCCAAGCCCGGCAAAGCGGCCCAGCGTCGACCAGTGTCCGCAGACGATGCGCAGATCGCGGCGCACGAGCCCGGGCACCGCGAACCATGGATAGTTGCCGGGACGTTGTGTGCCAGGTATGCCTTTTTCCTGGAAGGCGATGCGTCCGCGCACGTCGCAGTAGCGCATGCGGGTCAGCACGTTGATGCCGGCGCGCAGGCGGTCAATCCCACGCAGACGTGGCGACCAGGTATCCGGCTTGTTGCCGAACATCTGGCGCAGCAGGCGCTTGTGATCATCGGCGCGCAGGCGGGCTTCAATCTCGCGCGCCACGCTCTCGGCGCGGCCAACATCCCAGCTTGGCGCAAGGCCGGCGTGGATCATCATCGTGCCGAGGCTGCGGTCGACATGCAGGAGTGGACGCTGGCGCAGCCAGGTCAGTAATTCCTCACGATCGGGTGCAAACAGCACCGCCCGCAGTTCGGGATTGACCCGGGCCTGATCCTGTTCGCTGCGTGTGCTGACGGCGAGCAGGGACAGATCATGGTTGCCGAGGGTGACCACGGTGCGCTCGTTGAGCGACTTGATCAGACGCAGGACTTCGAGCGACTGCCCGCCCCGATTGACCAGGTCACCACAGAACCACAGCGTATCG
>JBDTCQ010000225.1:0-3597 GCA_039923515.1 Dokdonella sp. | reverse complement strand
AGCGCGCCGGATTGCTGCTCGCCATCTTCGCCAGCATCGGCGGCGTGGCGGCGGCGATGTTGCTCGGGTGGCTGGGCCTGCTGTGGATGTACCCGTTGCTGCTGGCCAACTTCCTGCTGATCAGTCGTGGTCGGGCATTGGTCGCCTCGACACTTGCGATCGGCTGGCTGGTGATCGACGGGCGGATGTTCGACAGCGATTTGCATCGACTGTCATTCCTGGCCACCGCCGCGGTTGTCTGTGCAAACGCATGGATTTTCGCCCAGCGCACGGCACGCCAGCGCGAAAAACTGGAGGCTCTCGCGGAGCACGATCCATTGACCGGGGTCAACAACCGGCGTGCGATGGAGCAGGAGCTGCTGCTGGCAATCGAATCGCATCAGAGGAATCTCGGCGCGTACGGCTTGGCCGTGCTCGACCTGGATCATTTCAAGCGCATCAACGATCGCTATGGTCATAAAGCCGGCGATGCGACGCTGCTGGCGTTCACTGCGCTGGTGGAGCGCTCGATCCGCAAGCTCGACCGGTTTTTCCGTATCGGCGGCGAGGAGTTCGTGCTGTTGGTGCCGGGCGCGAATGCCGAAGGCCTGGCGATGATCTGCGAACACGTGCGCGCCCGCATCGCCTCGCAATTGCGCTGTCGCGATGAGGCCGTGACGGTCTCGATCGGCACTGCCCTGCTGCGCAACGGGGACGACACCGCCAGCTGGCTCATGCGTGCCGACGAGGCGCTGTATCGCGCAAAGAGCGCAGGGCGCAACCGGGTGGAAGCCGAAAGCCGCCTCGCCACTCAGTCCTCTGCGGGAATTGAACCAGGCGAAAGCAGCTTGGCTCGTTGATCATCCTTGCTGCGCACTGAAACGCCCAGACGCGCGGCGTTCCGTGGCTATTACGGACTCAAAACGTATTTCGCGCGAACCCTCTATCGTTTCACCGAAGAGCATCATTCGTCGTTCGACCGGGTCGACTTCATCTTGTCGAACCGGAATTCCAATGCGTAAGCTGCCACGTGATCTGTGCGATCTGCTCATCTTCCTGCGATGGGATCACGCGTGCCATGCAGCGCAATACGCTGCTATTCGCCCCGCGTGTTGATCGTTGCCTGCTGCATTTGCCGTGCGGGTGCGGTTCTGGCTCCGTGCCAATACCAAGTCCCTCCAGACCCTTGCAAATGGAGGCGCGAGTTAGTGCGTCGTTTTCGCCAATACCGCCTGTGAACACCAGTAGATCAGTCCCACCAAGCGCTGCGGCCATCGCGGCAATCTGCTTGCGCATTGAGTAGCAGAACATCTCGATCGCCAACCGTGCATCCTCGTTGGATGCAGCCGACGCGCGCAGCTCGCGCATGTCGCCGCTGACTCCGGAGATCCCGTACAACCCGGACCGGTGGTCGATCAGCGCCTCTAGGTCTGACGCGTTGTAACGCAACTCCCGCACGGCGTAGACAATGACACCGGGGTCGATGTCGCCACAACGCGTGCTCATGATCACTCCACCAGCCGGCGTCAGCCCCATGCTGGTATCGATCGATCGACCATCCGCAACCGCTGTCACGCTCGCGCCGTTTCCAAGGTGTGCAATCACTAGACGATGGGGCACATCCTCTCCGAGTTGCCGTACGATCGATTCGTACGACAAACCGTGAAAGCCGTAGCGTTCGATGCCCTGCGTGCGCAACTCGCGCGGGATCGGCAGCGTGCGAGCGACATCCGGCATGGTGGTATGAAACGCCGTGTCCAGACACGCAGCTTGCGGGAGACCTGGAAAGCGCTCTTGAGCCGCGCGAACAAGCGCCAGGGCAGGCGGAACATGCAAAGGTGCAAACACTTTCGCAGCTTCCAGTTGCTGCATCACCGTTGCGTCGATCAGCGTATGGCGACGACAGCTCGGGCCGCCATGGACGATGCGATGGCCGATGGCGAGCGGAATGGGCAATCCTTGGGCGGCCAGCAGGTCGGCGATGCGGCTGATGGCTTCGTGTGGGGCCCCCACTGGACGCTCATCGGAAACCATTGCCTTGCCGTCAGCGTCCTTGGCACTGAGTGCGCCGTAATGCTCGTCCCCAACGTCGGCCATACCTGAAACAAGCATTTGGTTTTTGCCTGCGCTGACGAGATACAGGCCGAACTTCAGCGAAGACGAGCCCGCGTTCACTGCCAGCACCGGCAGGCTCGAGTCGCCGCTCATGTCACCCCCTCAAGCCTCGCAGTATCCAGCGCGTGCGGGCAACCAATGTCACGAGCGCTCCAACGTCCAGCGCCAGTCTCGAATTTCCGGCAAATCCTCACCGTGTTCGCTCACATACGCCTTGTGCCGGGCGATGGTCAGGAGATAGCGCTCGGTGGCTTCATCGACAAGATGTTGCAATCGCGGTATCCGATGGATCGCGTCCAGAGCGAGCTGGAAGCGATCCATATTGTTCAAGACCACGATATCAAACGGCGTGGTCGTCGTGCCCTCCTCCTTGAAGCCACGCACGTGCAGGTTGTGGTGGTTGTGGCGACGGTAGGTGATGCGATGGATCATCCCCGGATACCCATGGAACGCAAATATGATCGGTCGATCGCGTGTGAACATTGCGTCGAATGTGTCGTCGTCGAACCCATGCGGATGCTCGGACTTTGGCTGCAGCGTCATCAGGTCGACCACATTGACGACACGAATGCGGATGTCCGGCACGTACTCGCGTAGCAGCATGACCGCGGCCAGCGTTTCGAGCGTCGGCACGTCGCCGGCACAGGCCATCACGACATCGGGATCCCCGTCATCATTGCTGGCCCACTCCCAGATACCTGCGCCGATTGCACAATGCTTAGCTGCGGCGTCGACATCGAGCCACTGCCATTCCGATTGTTTGCCAGCGATGATCAAGTTGACGTAGTTGCGGCTGCGCAGACAATGATCAGCGATCGAAAGCAGGCTGTTCGCGTCGGGCGCGAGATAGATGCGCACGACATCTGATTTCTTGTTCGCGACAACATCGATGAAGCCCGGATCCTGATGAGAAAATCCATTGTGATCTTGGCGCCAGACATGCGAGGTCAGCATGTAGTTGAGCGAGGCAATTGGCTTGCGCCATGGAATCTCCCGGCACACCTTCAGCCATTTCGCATGCTGATTGAACATCGAATCGATGATGTGGATGAAAGCCTCATAGCACGAGAACAATCCATGCCGCCCAGTCAGCAGATAGCCTTCGAGCCAACCCTCACAGAGGTGCTCGCTAAGCACTTCCATGACACGACCATCGGCTGAAATATCCACATCGACAGGTTCAATATTCCCCATCCATGCCTTGCCGGTGACCTCGATGACTGCACCAAGCCGGTTGGACGCAGTCTCGTCCGGACCAAACAGGCGGAAATTGCGGCTCTCCAGATTCACAAACATTACCTCTGCCAGGAATGTGCCCAGGACACGTGTGGCCTCGGCCTTGACGCTGCCAGGCGCGGAAACCGCCACGGCGAATTTGCGCACATCGGGCATCGTCAGCGGTTTCAGCAGTGATCCACCGTTTGCATGTGGATTGGCGCCCATGCGTCGCGGACCTGCTGGTGCGAGCTGCGCAAATTCATCGAAGAATCTTCCGTTTTCGTC